>DATDKX010000416.1:0-13835 GCA_036519615.1 Propionibacteriaceae bacterium | reverse complement strand
GGATGGAGAAGCACCAGCGGCGGCGACGCAGGGTCTCCGCTCGCGATGACGTGGGTCTTGCCGTAGCGCGTAGCGACGAAGGACGTCTCGAATGGAACCGGCCAATGCCGGAGCACGTCGTCGTAGATCTCCATCAATTTGGATCGGTTCTCTGCCGTCACAAAGACCGGCAATTCTGTCTTTTTCGTGGCCTTGGCGGGCGTATCGGTGCCGGACATGGCAACCACCAAATCCCTCTGTATGCCGAAGGTGTCGGCCCGGCGCCCGCGGGTCCGATCAGATTCGGAGCGGTTCCGTAGAGTCGAGATCCTGCCGATGATCACGCGGACGACCCGGGGACGGTAGAGCCGAAGCTCCCAACCTTGCTAACAACGCGCCTTCCCGCTCATTCGGGAAGGCTGATTCGACCGCCGCTGCTGCTTCATTTCCAGGGACATAGGTCCCGGAGCTGCGTCACGGAATTACTCGAGCAGTCATAGAGCCGGATCATTAGATCAGTCGGATGTCAATCATTCGGCTTACGTGACTGAGGACCATGGTCCCTGCCCTGCTCTATGGGGAAGCGGCAGTCTGGAATTGGAGGTGGTGGATATGACCAAATCATTAGTCGTCAAGCTGTTCTGGGGCAGCATCATTGGACTGGTTGCAGGATTCATTTTGATGGGCATCACATTTGCCCTAGCGATCAGCAACGACATCTTCATCATGAGCGGACCCGATATCACCGGGATCAAGTCTGGCGTCCTGCCATGGATCCTGCTCGGCCTCTGTGCGCTGGCGATGTTGCTCTTGCTGTTCGCAGCGGTGGTGCACTTCGTGGCCTGGATTGGTGCGGTGTTGAACACCGCGCAGCTGCCAGACAAGACCTGGTTCGTAGTACTGCTTGTGGTGGGTTTGTTGGGCCTGGTCTTTATTGCCACGGCGGCCTATGTGATCGCGGGCCCAGACGGGGTCAAAGCCAAGGAGGAGGCGAGTGAACTGCCACAGGCTGGCCGGGTTCCGCCGCAGGTGCCTCCGTCGACCGTCAGCGGGCCGAACCAGCACATCGGATGATCCCCAGGCTCTCAAGGGTCACTTTGCGTTACTCCTCGGCACCTCCCATTAGTTGGGATCAAACAAGCAGGTTGGGGAACTGCTGCGAGTGACAACCCGGAACGGAGGTGGCTGATGCGGATGAGCGCATCGCCCCAGAGGGGGACCGCACCCACCATTGATAAGCAGCAGTCCGCCGACTTAGAGCCGGGCCTTGCGCGGCGGTTTGGCTTCTTGAGCGCGGTGACCTTCACGCTCTCGATGTTGGCCCTGGATGTGACTGAGACGGTTGCGGAAGTCCGTGATCGGCAACGACCCGCTCAGCGTAGGAGTCAGTATCCTCATCCCGCTTGCCTTTGTCGCGATGCTCGGCGCAATCCATACCTTGACCCCTGTGTCGAAGCGGCTGTGGACTCTGCTCGGCCTGGGCTTCGGATCCATCTGGGCGGCGGGTCTCTGTCCCCAACTACTTCCTGCAGCTCACCGTGGTGCGGTGGGGTGGTGATTCTGTGGCGAGCTTCGCCGACCTGCGAGCGGCTCCCTGGGCGTTGAATGTGGTGGGCTGGGGGCTCTTTCTGGGCCTCGGCGCTCTGGCGACGTCCGTTGGGTTCTATGGCACCCGTCGGGCACGGTTGGCTCGCTGGCTGTTCGCTCTCAGCGGTGTCTCGATGCTGGTCTTGCTTCTTGGCTTTGTGATGTCTTCGACCGTCGTACAGCTTGCCGGAGCCTTCAGAGGATGGTTCGTCACTCTGCCTGCCGCCGGGATCGTCACGGCGCTGATCTTCCTGGACGGCCCGGCACGATCTAAATCAGTCGCATAGCGGAGTTAACTATGTTCACAATTCGCAACCTTGGCGGTGTCGCTCTGTTCCTGTTCGGCACCACGTATCTCTGGCTAACGCCGATGTTTGCAAGTAGGGGGGGTCTCAACCAGGGGCCTTGCCTGGTCCATCACGAATGTGATGGCGTTCGCCACGATTGTCGGCTTCACGATCGCAACCGTGGGCCTGTTCAGGAAGGCCACGTGGTGGGAAAGTGCCGCAATTGCTTCGGCAATCGTTGGTCTCATCGTGTTGATTCCCTACTGGATCGCGGCACACAGCAGTGGTGAGACCACCCCCTGGTTCAACGTCTTGATCCACGCCATCTGCGCTATCGCCGTGTTGGTGCTGTTGCTGGTGCCGGCACTCAACAATTGGGTGAACGGTCACGTGATGGCAGGTCGATGAGGGCGGGCCGCATCCGACAATCCAACCGAGCATCAGCGCCGGCGCACTCGCCGCCCGATACCAATTCCTGGTGCTGGCCCCCGACGGGGCGGTCGAGTCGAACCTGGTATGGAAGGACACGGTGCTCATCCGCACTGGCCAGACGGTGGACATCCTGTTCGACGCCAGCAACCCCGGCCTCTGGATGGCGCACTGCCATATCCCCGAACACATGCAGAGCGGCATGATGTTCAGCTTTACGGTCGCTCGCAGTCAGCAGACTGAAACCTCACGCCCGCCACAGCACCCATCGGCGTCGACAAGCGTGCCGCGATCCAATTCCTGATCCTGTGGCCTGCATCGGCTTGAGCCGCTTGGTGAAGAACCGGTCGGGATCGCCTTGCCCTGCCTCAACAGTTCTTGTCGCTGGCATGCCGGCGCTTGCTGGCCGCCTTAATCCGCTCAACGCTAGCGGCGCAGGGGTCCGGCCGCCGCAGATTTATGTCCGGGAAGATCGCCACATTCCCGCGCACCGACGCTTGGCAAGGCCCGTTGATGGTTAAAAGAGGAAGGCGCCTGATGCAGCCATAGCCACTAGCACGGGGGCGTGCGTTTCGACGCCGAACCGGCGATATACCTGACCAAGGATGCAGACTCCAGTCCGGGATTTAGGCGACAGATGGTTCGAGATTCGACGTCGTCGAACTCCAGTATTTGCACCGTTGAGTCAGCTGCCTTGAGAACGGTCGCATACCGGGGATCGGCGGTGAGCATGTAGCCGACTATGGCCGGCTGGTTCCTCAAAACGATCTTTTCAGCCGGCAGCCACATATTCGCAGCGCGGAAGACAACCGGCGCCAAGACAAGCGTGACGAACGCGGCGCCAATGATGACCGCCTGACCAAGCCGATTTCGCTCGGGCTTGCGAAAGAAGTACACCGCGAACAGGCAGAGGAGCAGGTTAAACAGGTCGTTGACCGGAGCCAAGGCAAACAAGATGACCGCCAGTATCGTGATGCACACTGCCAGCCATAGGAGGGCGGTTCTTTGCCCGGCGCCCAGCGGGCCAGATACCGATCCCAGCTGAAGCCATCGAATCCAACAAATCGCCGCCGCCACCCCAAATCCAGTCGGCAGCAGCCAAGCAAACGTACCGAGCAGCACTGCTTTCACATCGAGCGTGCTGAGCAGCGTCACCAGCGTGGCCCGATCCCCGTTCGCTACGGCGAAGATGCGCAGGCCGCTCAGCAGAACAGGAATGAGCGTTAAAACCAGCGTGACATGGCTCCGCACCAGTCCCAGCAGACTCATCCGCTGCACCTGAGCGTCGCTCGATTCAGCCATCCTCCAGGCCTATCCACCAGCTGGCACTGGAAGTGCCGATGCCCACCAACGGACAAATGCACTTCATCGTAAGGGTTCCTAGCTTTACGCGGGCAGTTCCCGATTACCTGGAGTGCTGCGGCCTCTGGGATGCGGCGTCGAACGTCCAGGCCATCCCACACCGCTATCCCGGCTATCTGAGTGGCGGTTCGTCAGAGGTCTTGGAGAGGATATGCAGCCGCCGTTGGTATTCCTCCTCGTTGATCTCGCCGCGGGCGAACCGCTGCGCCAAGATCTGCTGAGGCGAGGACGCAGTGATTGAGCGTGTCGAGGACTCAGTTGTTGAGGAGGAACGGACCTGGCCCAGTCCGGTGTAGCGGATTACCGCCACGGCACCCAGGATCAGCAACCCCCAGAACACCACATTTCCAAGGATCATCAAGGCGATCCCCCAACCGCCCATGCCCGGACCGTAGTACATCATCATGCGCTCCTTCAGCGGTGAACATAGGGGTCTACTAAGCAATATAGTAGAAGAGTGCTGATCTGTACCACTGTGCGAGCTGTTGCAGGCTCATGATCCCTCCATCAGCACAAGACCAGGATGATGCGGAGCGGCCGGCCGACAGCGCTGCCGGTTCGTCACCGGCGAGCGCCACCGACGCGCCGCGGCGGCTGACCCGGCGCACCGTGCTCGGCTTGGGCGCCGCCGCTGCTGCTGTGACCGCTGCCGGGATCATTGTGCCGCGGCTGTTTGCCAACGCCCGAATAGTGGCCCCGACCGACCCGGCCGTAGCGGCGACTGAACAGGCGCGTCACCACACCGGGAGGTTCGTGACCCGTTCACTGCGGGCCGAACCGGTGGTGTTGGATCTGGGTGGCCGCGAGGTCCGCAGCTGGGCCTATGGCGGACGCCTGCCGGGTGCGCCGATCCGGGTCGGGGTGGGCGATGAACTCAGGGTCAACTTGAGCAGCGATCTGCCGGCGCCGACCACGATCCATTGGCATGGCCTGGCACTGCGTAACGACATGGATGGCGTTCCTGGCCTGACGACGCCGCAGGTGGAGGCTGGCCAGGTGTTCGAATACGCCTTCACCGTTCCCCACCCGGGCACCTACTGGTTCCACCCTCATGTGGGGGTCCAGCTCGATACCGGGCTGTACGGGGCACTGATCGTCGACGACCCCAACGAACCGGGCGCCTACGACGACGAGGCCGTGGTTGTTCTGGACGACTGGACTGACGGTTGGGGCGAATCCCCGGATCAGCTCCTGGAGCGCGCTCGGCGCGACGGCATGGGCGGCATGCATGGAATGGGAGGCATGGGCGGCATGGGGATGGGCATGCCATCGGTTGAGCAACCGCTCGGCCCGGACACCGGCGAGGTTCGCTATCCAGCCCACCTGATCAACGGGCGGCTGCCCGCTGCACCGTACGCCATAACCACCTCGCCCGGGCGCCGGGTCCGGCTGCGAATCATCAACGCCGGCTCCGACACCGCCTACCGATTCGCGATCGGTGGCCACCGGCTGACTGTCACTCATGCCGACGGCTTTCCGGTGGAGCCGGTAGATGTGGAGACATTGATCATCGGCATGGGGGAGCGATACGACGTTGTTGTGACCGCCGGCAACGGGGTATTCCCGATCGTTGCCATTCCCGAAGGGAAGCCGGATCCTGCCGCCCAGGCGCTGCTTCGGACGAGCAGCGGAGCCGGGCCCGCCGACACTCGACCGGCAGAACTGGGCGGGCGGCTGCTCGCGTACCGGGATCTGATCGCCTCTCCCAGGGCAGCGTTGGCCACCCGAAAGCCGGACCGGCAGCTGAAAATGACGCTGACAGTGGCCGATGGCGGCCGACGGTGGCTTATCAACGGCCGCAGTTATGACGACCACGAACCGCTTCCGGTCAACGCCGGGGAGCGCGTCCGCCTGGTGATCACGAACCAGTCGATGATGTTCCACCCAATGCACCTGCACGGCCACACCTTTGCTCTGGTCCGGCCGGACGGCCGCGGCATCCGCAAAGACACCGTCAACGTCCTACCCACGCAGCAGCTTGCTGTCGACCTAGACGCCGACAACCCTGGCCAGTGGCTGACCCACTGCCACAACGTCTACCACATGGAGCTGGGCATGATGACCACCCTCTCCTACCGAACCTGACAGCCCCCGGGAGGAGAACCGTATGCCGGAGGACCGACGCGCCAGGCGGGCCCGCAAGCGGCGTAACGCGATGCGACCGAAGAGGCGTATCACTTGTAGGTTCTGTTGTCTTGATACCTGGGACGTAGCCAATGACCAGCCACCAGACCGAATCGGCACCGCTCGATCAGGCCCGCGTGAACGACTTCCTCCAACGTCTGAGAGCCATCTTCAACGCCCATGACCTCGATGCTCTCGCCTCATTGATGACCGAGGAGGTCGTCTTCGAACACCCGTTGGCCGGAACCTTGCACGGACGTGCCGAGGTACGGGCCTTCTACGCAGGCTTCTGGAACGCCTTTCCCGATCTGGCGGTGGAACCGGCAGACGGGCCGTTCTTTCACCCGCACAGCTCCCGGATCACCGTGGACTGGCTAGGAACGGGCACCCACACCAGACCGCTCGATCCACCAGGCCTGCCCGCGACCGGCAGCCACATTCAGGGCCACGTCTGGGAGATGTTCGAATTCCGCGATGGACAGATCAGCCGGATAGTTCAAGCTTTCGATACAGCCGGCTTCATGCGGCAACTCGGCGTGCTGCCCGCGCAAGGCAGCCGCGCTGAGCGATGGATGGTCGTGCTGCAGCGGCTACGGATGAAACTGTCACGCCGACGCTAGGGGTTGAGTATGCCTCAGGCCTAGACCTCGCGGCACTGATCAACGGAGTCTCCACCGTGCCGGCAAAGTAGGTCACCCCTCAACCGTTTATATCGAGGATTGTGTGGACCGATGACGCCCACGCAGGTGTTGGATGAATGCGGTGGAGCTGGTCCGGTTCACAACCTTGGTGCCGGGCCAGGAGGAACAGTTGGAAGGTCATGTGTGTTTTGCGCAGGAGGGCCAGCCGTGACTCACTCCTTGTCGTCGCTCACCAATGCATGGGACATGTGGCGCACACCTTCTCATCGAGTCCACCAGGTCGAGCGACAACACGAGCGATTGACCGACCTTGTCTCATACGCACGACAGCACTCTCCCTACTATCGAGCGCTGTACGAGGCGCTGCCGGCCGAGAGTCCTGGACTGCGCCAGCTTCCGATCGTGTCCAAACAGCAGCTGATGGCGCATTTTGACCAGTGGACCACTGATCCGGCCATCAAGCGAAGCAGCATTGATGCATTTGTCGCCGACCCGTCATTGATTGGTCACGACTTTCTCCACCGCTACGCAGTCTGGACCACCTCGGGCACAACGGGCACGCCAGGCATATTCGTGCACGATCGGGCCGCGCTCCATCTGTATCGACTGCTGGTCGCATTACGGTTCTACCGCTTCTGGGTGACGCCGCGTTGCTCTGGCGAACGCTTCGACTTGGCTGGCGGATGGCGGGCCTGTTCGCGATGGGAGGGCATTTTGGAAGCGTTGACCTGTTGGCACGGATCCGACGTGCACCGCTTCTGAAGGATCGCATACAGGCATTCTCAATAACCGATCCGCTGTCGGAGCTCGTCCGAGCGCTCAATGCGTTCCGGTCGGCGGTGCTCGCCTCCTATTCGTCGGGGTTGAGCGTCCTTGCCGAGGAGCAAAGCAGAGGTGCCTTGCGCATCACGCCGACGCTAGTGACCGGGGCCGGTGAGCCACTCGATTCGATAGCCCGCTCCCGCCTGAGGGAGGCGTTCAACGCGCCGGTCTATATGAACTGTGGTGCGACCGAGGCGCCATACATGGCATTCGATTGCACGCGCGGCAAACTGCACCTGAATGTGGACTGGTACATCGTGGAGCCGGTCGATCGCGATTTCGAGCCTGTCCCACCTGACCAGCCGTCACATACGGTTCTGATCACCAATCTCGCTAATCGGGTGCAGCCGATTATCCGCTACAACCTGGGCGACAGCATCACCGCGATATCGGAACCTTGTTCGTGCGGCAACAAATTGCCGGTCATTGAGGTCACTGGGCGCACCAACGACGTGCTGACGTTTCGAACGTCAGGCGGTCAGACGATCCGGCTGCTGCCGCTGGCGTTGGGCGCTGTCATCGAGGAGACACCGGGTGTCCACCGCTTTCAGGCGATCCAGACGGATGCCACTACGATCACCGTGCGGCTGCAAGTGACCAGCGGGACGGACCAGGCGCAGGTCTGGACGGCGCTTATGCAACGACTAACGGCCTATCTGTCCACCCAAGGTGTGCCTTCAATCAGAATTGAACGCGATCCCGAGCCGCCACACGCAGACCCGGTCAGCGGCAAGTATCGGCAGGTGTGGAGCGAGGTCTAGCGCGTTGGCCCGAAGGCGAGCGTTCGCTAGGGCCGGGCCGATCTCACCCGGGCGACAGGTTGAGCTAGCCACTGTGCTCTTGAAGGCCGACACCGCCAACCTCACGCGGTGCGGCGAGCAGCGGCGCCGCCGCCGCCGCGAACGATGACACTGTGGGCACCGCCGGGTGTCAGGTATTGAATGGCGGGTAGTAAGGCAGCATTTCTGAACGTCGCTAGATCGGATACGGCCCGCAGCGCCGGCTCCCTTTCGTTGCCAGGCTGATCAGGCTGGACGGGTGTGCTGGTGTTGGGGTTGGCCGGGCGGATCGGCGTTTCGAGTATCTGGCCAGGATGCGTTGTGGTCTGTTGTCCTTCGAAGCACACCTCGATTGGCGCCGCGTCGCATATCCGCACCCGCCGGGCAGGGCACATGAGCCTGGCATTTTCCCGTTCGACCGCGACGAGTGGGGGAGGGTCTTCGCTACTTGGTCAGCACTGGCAAATTCCTGCACTGCGCGGCCATACCAGGATTTCCAAGAATGCAGCCGGCAAAGCGCTACTAATCAAGGCTGCATACAGCCCGCAGGGTCGGTTGAACCATCCGAACGGGTGTGTCCATCGCAGGTGAGCAGCCTCCACGCAAGCGTCCGGCGGACGAGGACACCGCTGGGGTTAACGGGCCTGGTCGCGATCACGGTACATAGCAAGATGATGCGTAGCGCTACCACCGAGGAGATCCATGACCTGGCCCATGAACTACGAACACAGTATCACCGTCGACCTGGCCTACGCCGAGGCGGTCGAGCAAACCCGCGCGGCGCTGGCCGAACAGGGCTTCGGGGTGCTTAGCCAGATCGACGTGCAGGCCACGCTGCGGGAGAAGCGGGGGCTGGAGATGGAGCCCGATATCATTCTCGGCGCCTGCAACCCCGACCTCGCCTCCCAGGCCCTCGACATCGACCGCAGCATCGGCGTTCTGCTCCCATGCAATGTCGTGGTTAGTGCCCGCGACCGTGGATCGAGGATCCAGATTCTCGACCCGCTGATCATGGCCGCGGTGATGGGCCGCGACGAGCTGGAGCCCATCGCTCAGGAGGCCGCCCGACGGCTACAGGCCGTTCTCGACACCCTGACCGGCCGCTGACCTGACCCAAACACGAGGACGACTGTGGTGGAACCCCCAAGACCGTGCTGAGCGCGGCGACGATCTGCAATTCGATGTCGGCTAGCCGAGATGCGCGAAGATGGCCGCCTCGACCGCCGCTGGGGAGCGGTGGCATGCGCGGCGGTGTGGGTTACTGCTTGGCCGATGCGGTGGTGTAGCGGGCGGGGTCGGCGTCGAAGGTGGCGGCGCAGTGCGTGGAGCAGAAGTAGTACATCACGCCGTCGACTTCGCGGCTGGCGGCGGCCGTCTCGGGATTGATGGTCATGCCGCAGACAGGGTCGGCGGTCGTGGGGGTGGCCATTGCTGCCTCCTCATGGTTTTTGGGGGTGACGGTCTTAGGGGTTTCGGTGGCGGTACTCAGCTGCACCTGCGGCGTGAGGTCTGCCGGGCGGGCGGGGGGTAGTGGCGCGGGATGCCAGCGGCGCAGCCGGTTGGCATTGGTGACCACCGACAGCGACGACAGGGCCATCGCGGCGGCGGCGATGATCGGTGACAGGCGGATGCCGAAGAACGGGTACAGCAGTCCGGCGGCGATCGGGATGCCGACCGCGTTGTACACCAGGGCGAAGAACAGGTTCTGGCGAATGTTGCGCATGGTGGCCCGCGACAGACCGATCGCGGTCGGCACCCCGGTGAGCGATCCGGAGATCAAGGTGATGTCGGCGGCCTCGATGGCCACATCGGTGCCGGTACCGATGGCCAGCCCGATGTGGGCCTGGGCCAATGCGGGGGCGTCGTTGATTCCGTCGCCGACCATGCCCACCCGGGCACCGGTCGCCTGCAGCCGCTGAACTTCGCTGGCCTTATGCTCCGGTAGCACTTCGGCAAGGACGGTGGGGATGCCCACCTGGCCGGCGATGGCGGCGGCGGTACGCCCGTTGTCGCCGGTGATCATCACCGTGGATAGGCCCATTTGGTGCAGTGCTGCTAGGGCGGGGACCGAGTCGGGTTTGATGGTGTCGGCAACCGCAAAGATGCCGGCGGGTTGGCGGTCGACCGCGGCGAGGATGGGGGTCTTGCCCTCGGCCGCGTACCGGTCGGCAATCTCTAGGGCGGGTGTGGTGTCTAGGCCGGCGTCGGAGAGCAGCCGCGCGGTGCCAACCAGTACCTCGCGGCCGTCGACGGTGGCCCGCAACCCTTTGCCGGTGATTGTGGAGAACCTGGTTACCGGCGGCAGGCTGAGACCGCGCTGGCGGGCGGCGCTGAGGATTGCGGTGCCGAGGGGGTGTTCGCTGTCCTGCTCCGCCGCCGCTACCAGCGCGAGCAGGGTGGTCTCGTCGAACCCGTTGAGAGGGTGCACGTCGGTCAGCGCGGGTTTGCCGGCGGTGATGGTGCCGGTTTTGTCGAGCACGATGGTGTCGAGCTTGTGCGCGGTCTCCAGGGCTTCGGCGGAGCGGATGAGGATACCGGCTTGGGCGCCCTTTCCGGTCGCCACCATGATCGACAGTGGGGTCGCGAGGCCGAGCGCGCATGGGCAGGCGATGATCAGCACCGCTACCGCGTTGACCAGTGCGAGGGTGAGCGCGGGTGCTGGCCCGGTGATGAACCAGATGGCGAAGGTGGCGATCGCGATGGCGATCACGGCGGGCACGAAGTAGCCGGAGATCGCGTCGGCGAGGCGCTGGATCGGCGCCTTGGAGGCCTGGGCCTGCCGCACCATGCGGATGATCTGGGCCAGCATCGTGTCGGCGCCGACCTTGGCGGCGCGTACGCGCAACGATCCGGTGGTGTTGATGGTGGCACCGATAACGGTGTCGCCTTTACGTTTGGTGACCGGGATCGGCTCACCGGTGATCATCGACTCGTCCACCGGGGAGCTGCCGGACATGACGGTCGCATCAACCGGCACTTTCTCTCCAGGCCGGATGATGATGTCGTCGCCGACGGCCACGTCCTCGATGGGAATCTCGGTCTCGGCGCCGTCGCGGACCACGCGGGCGGTGCGGGCCTGCAAGCCGAGCAGGGCGCGGATCGCCTCGCCGGTGCCGGCCTTCGCTTTCGCCTCCAACAGGCGGCCGAACAAGATGAGGGTAATGATGACGCCGACGGCTTCGAAGTACACGCCGCGGACCTCGGCAGGCAACAGAGCAGGAGCGATGGTGACCAGCAGGCTGTAGCCGTAGGCCGCGGTGGTGCCGAGCGTGATCAGCGAATTCATCTCCGCACTCCTGTGGACCAGCGCCAGCCAGCCGATGCGGTGGATGGGCCAGCCGGTGTAAAACATCACCGGTGTGATCAAGGCCAGCTGCACCCAGTGGTTGAGCAGCAGCGCCGGTACCCAGTCGGCACCGAAGAGCTCACGGGCCATGACGGCGAACAGCACAGGCGCTGTTAGGAGCGCACCGATGATCACGCGGCGGGTCAGGTCGGCGATCTCTGCTCGGCGCTCAGCCATGTCTGCGGCCTCGGCCTCAGCCGCGCTGGCGCTTCCATCGGGTGTGTCGAGGTGAGCAGTCACAGGCTCCGCTGCCGTCGCGCTGATGGTGTGGTCGGCCGGGTCGACGACGAGGGTGCCGTGGATCATGTTCATGCCGCAGGCGAACCCGAACGTTCCGGCCCTGTCGGGCCGCAGCCGGACTGTGGTCTTGGTGTAGGCGGGCAGGCCGGCGTTGATGCCTAGATCGGCGAACACCACACGGTTGGTGCATTCGCCGGACTCCTGCCGGTCAAACTCGATCTCCAGCGGGACGCCCTGGCGGGCATGGATCAGCTCCGGGCTGTAACCGCCCCTGACCGTCACCGCGATCTTCTGTACGCCGTCACCCAGCTCGGCGACGCGGCCCTTGCGGGGGGCGAAGAAATACCAGCCGAGGCCGACGATCGCCAATACCGACAAGGCGAGAACAGTGATATCAGCGCCGCTCATAGCGTGTCTCCAAAATCCGGAACCTTCGCTCCACGGTCGCCCACGATACCCCCAGGGGGTAGTGGCTAAAGGCCTGCTCCACGCAGACGTTGGGCCACGCCACCGCCGCAGCACTGGGCAATCATCGATTCATCCATTGCGCCGCTCCTTCTCACGCAGCACCCGACTCGGCCACGCTGGTACGGGTGCCCGCAACGGGATGAGAGCCGGGGCGGGAGCGGGGTTGTTGATGCCAGGCGTATCCACCCATGGGGCGATCTGATCCGGATCGTCGGTGAGCTGCAGCGAGCCGAGCCGATCTCGCGATCATGCCGGTATCGAGCTGTTCGGCGTGCAGCCAGTCGAGCAGCCCGCGCCGCGGCCGGCTACCGACGAGGACCACCGGGACCTATGTGGCTTTCCAGTCTCGGCCAGGGTCAGCATCTCAAACAGCTCATCCCGGGGTGCCGAACCTGCCGGGAAAGACGACGAACCCCGAGGCGTACCGGGCAAACATCAGCTTGCGGACGAAGTAGTGCCGGAACAACACCGCCAGGTCGACGTACGGGCTGAGCCGCTGCTCGAACGGCAGCTCGATGTTCAGCCCGATCGACAGCGCCCTGGCCGCCTCCATGATTCCCGGGCCGCCTACGATGATGACGGCGAAGTACGACACCCAAGCGTCGTGCGGTCTCGCGGGCCAGCAGGTCGTCCGGATGGGAATCGGCAGGTCTGGCCGAGCCGAACACCGATACTGCTCGGGTCACGTCATCCAGGCGGCGGAACCCGTCGGCCAGCTCGGCTGCAATACGGCGGATCCGCGCCGGATCGGTGGCTGCCAGCGGCGGGAACGCCGGACAGACAGCACAGCAGCTCCTCATCGCACGTCAGTGCGCGAACCTGGTCGTCGGTTTGGAGCCCCTGCGCGCTGTTCGGACCCGCGCCCCGCAGGCCAGCACCACAGCCCACGTCTGTTGTCATCACAACCCTTTGTGTTCCTGTCGACTATCGGTGCCCACAGCAGGTCGCTGGTCCTGTGCCGCCGGGCAGAGGTGAAGGTCACGCCGCCCATGTTCGTCTGCGGCTTCCGCGCAGCCAGCGCGCTGCACGCCAGCGACCGCCTCTTATGGGGTACGCCCGATTGCCGGATCGGTCGCAAAGGGCGCGGCAAAGCGGGCCGACGGTTGCCGACAGCCACGGCTGGTGGGCATACGACTGGATGAAGGCGCGCAAGCCTCGCCCGTCTGTTCGGTGACGCAGCCGCGGCCGAGGTAGCGAGTGGCGGATGGTGTTCATCTGCCAGGCGCCGGGGCGGTCGTGGACGGCAACTCGACGATGCCTGCTGAGCCGTCGACGAGGATGGACATGCCGTCGGCGATGTCGCGGGTGGCGTCGACTGCTCCGTTCACCAGCGGGATGCCGAATTCGCGGGCGATGATGGCCGCGTGCGAGAAGGGGCCACCCACCTCGGTGACGGCGGCGGCGGCGATGTTGAACAGGGGTGTCCAGATCGGCGTTGTGGCGTGGGTGATCAGCACATCACCGGGCTGGAGGCGGTGGAATTCGTCCGGCCTGGCGATGAGCCGGGCGATGCCATGCGCACGACCGGGACTGCCGGGCGCGCCGACGAGGACACGTCGTCCGTTGCGGTCCTGGGCGCCGCGCCTGAGTGGGGCCAGGCCCGCCAGCGATGACCACAGCCTCCACTGCCGGTCATTGGTCCAGCTCGGATCGGCCGGTGGCGGAATGAACGGCGGCGGCGCGAGCCGCTTGTGGCGTTCCCGCAGCTGGCGTCGCTGTGAGACGTAAGACGCCTGATCCGGCTCGGGTGTCCACACCTCATCAAGTTCCA
>DATDKX010000415.1:0-9223 GCA_036519615.1 Propionibacteriaceae bacterium | reverse complement strand
GGCTACTGAGGGATTAGCCAAGGCTCCGGTCGATGTCATCATGATCAGCGGGACCTCACATCACTTGTTCCAACCGCTCCTTTACCAGGTCGCAACTGGCGTCTTGTCCGAAGGCGAGGTCGCTCCAGCGACCCGAGAGGTGCTCAAGAAACAAAAGAACGCGACCGTCCTGCTCGGTCGAGTCACCGATATCGACATCAACGCCAAGACGGTGACCTCAGTCAGCCCGCTGGGCACCACCGTTACGCCGTACGACAGTTTGATCGTCGCCGCCGGTGCGGGTCAGTCGTACTTCGGCAATGATCAATTCTCCGAGTGGGCTCCAGGGATGAAAAGCATCGATGATGCCTTGGAGCTACGCGGTCGAATCTTCGGATGCTTTGAGCTCGCTGAGCTGTCTGACGATCCAGCCGAGCGTGAAGAATGGCTGACCTTCGTGGTTGTCGGTGCCGGTCCGACTGGGGTCGAGATGGCCGGTCAGATTAGCGAGCTGGCACACCGTACGCTCCCGCGGGAGTTTCGCCGGATTGACACCAGGAAGGCAAAAGTAATTCTCCTCGATGCTGCGCCCGCCGTGCTGCCCATGTTTGGAGACAAGCTCTCCAACGCCGCTCGTAAACAGCTTGAGAGCATGGGCGTCGACGTCGAGCTCAACGCCAAGGTGGTCGGCGTTGACAACACTGGCGTGGACATCGTCGACGCCGATGGACAGGAGCGGCGGATCCGCAGCCGGTGCAAGGTGTGGGCAGCCGGGGTCAGTGCATCACCGCTCGGGAAGCAGCTCGCCGAACAAAGTGGCGCAGAGATCGATCGCGCCGGTCGGGTGAAGGTGAACCCGGATCTCACCTTGCCCGGACATCCCGAGGTCTTCGTGGTAGGCGACATGATGGCACTCAACAACTTGCCTGGCGTCGCCCAGGTCGCCATGCAGGGTGGCACGTACGCGGCCCGCGAGATCGTACGCCGGTTGCGCGGCGAGCCGCCCGGAGAACCCTTCAAGTACTTCGACAAGGGCAGCATGGCGACCATCTCCCGCTTCCATGCGGTCGCCAGCATCGGCGACAGAATCCATATGTCCGGGTTCTTCGCCTGGTTGATGTGGCTGGGTGTGCATGTCATGTACCTCGTTGGCTTCAAAAACCGGTTCACCACGATGCTGCACTGGGCCGTCAGCTTCATCTTCCGAGGGCGCTCGCAGCGGACGACGACCCGACAGCAGATCGTCGCCCGAACGTTGATGGCTCGGCTGGAGGCGGAGAAGGACGCCGAAGAGGAAGCCGGGACGATTGAATCGTCCGCAACCCCGGCCTCGAGCGCTGAGGCCGCCGCTAGCGGCAATAGTCAGCCTGAGACGGTCGGAACCGACAGCGTTGACCAGCTCAAGGTCGCATACGGAGAAAAAACTGCCGAAACCGGTGAGCCGGCCTCGGCAAAGCAGGCGCCGGAGAGCTGATACTGCAGCGAACCTAGAGGTCGAACCTAGGCAGCGTCGGGCGAGTTACCGGTCGTGCAGAACACCAGTCCGGTCGGGTCACGAAGAACGATCCAGCCGCGACCGGGTTCAACTCGCGCCGCCCCGAGCTGAACCAGGCGTTGAGCGTCGGCCTCGATGTCATCAGTGCCGAGGTCGATGTGAGCTCGAACCGCCGTACCTTGATCGTCCTCGCCCAGCCGCTGGAACAGTAACTGCACGCTGGACCCTGACGGCGGGTACAGCTTGCCAGCGAATTCGTCGCTGTCACTCGCCGCCCAGCGCCAACTCAAGGCAGACCGCCAGAAAGCCACCTCCTGGTCGTGCAACCCGGCGGGTGAGTCGATGCAGATCTGCACGAGCCGGCTTCGGTGCCCATCCCAGCTCAGTGCTGGCGGACGAACGCGGTTGCGGCGGCGTACCAAACAGAACGGCAGGCCACCGGGGGAGATCATCGGCCACCATTCTTGAGGCTCACCGGCCAAACTCGCGCCCAACGTGACCAGGCGTTCGACCTCGGCCTCATCGGTGACCTCGAGGTCGAAATGAATCCGCGGTCCATGATCGCCGATCTGCTGGTGCACGTAAGCATCACCGTCTGATGGCTCGAAGCTCCGAAACTCTGGATGCTCGTGCCACGGATCGCCCAGTTGCCAGCCCAGCGCCGCCGACCAGAAGTTCGCTGATTCCTGCGCCACATCGGCCCTAACGTCGAGGAAGACGTGCAACCACTGCGGAGTCTCTATCATCACGACGCCTCGACAAGCTCAGCGCGCATTGCCGCCTTCGGCTAGCTCGGCGACCGCTCGCTCGAAGGCCAAAACTCCTTGGACAAGCGCGCGCAAGTCTTCGATGGCGAGTCTTCGAAGGATCGGACTCGGCATAGTTCCGGATGAGCTCAGCAGACTCCGGATCGTCGCGCTGCCCTCCGGCGTCACACTGAGCGGACGAACCCGTCGATCGGCTGGATCCTCGCCACGGGTCACCATTCGGTGTTCCACCAGTCGATCGACGAGGCCCGACATGGTCGCCACAGATACTTTGAGTTGCGCTGCCAGTTCGTGACCGGTCGCCCTCTCTGGATCGATCGCGATCATGGTCAAGACCTTGAGCTGCTGCATCGTCAGTGGCGTAGAAATGAGCGGCTCCGCCATGGAGGACAGTGCGCGCCGTTCAAAACTGGCTTGAGCGCGTTCCAAACAGCTGATCAGCTCTTCTTGTTCGCTGTTGACTGTCGCGTCATCGCGAGCGGTCCCGGTCATTGGTCGCCTGTCGTCTTCGTTATCGACATCTTTGTTGAAAAGGATCGTAACGGCTTGATTATCGAGATCGCACTAACTGTAAGCTCCATGCGAATGATCGTGTCAAAACCTGTGAACAGTACGCGTGGCGTTTCGGTCCGGACCATACGTGGAAGGGAGCCTGCTTCATGACCTCCCTGACGCGGCTTAGCCTGGCTAACCGCATGATCGTTGGGCTGGCGACGCTGGCCATCATCGCCTTCGGCGTACTGGCGACTCTCAACCTCAAACAAGAGCTGTTGCCATCCATCCAGGTGCCGACCGCGATTGTGACGGCAAACTATCCAGGCGTCTCACCGCAGATTGTCGCCGACGATGTATCGACCCCACTAGAACACGCGCTCACCGGCGTATCGGGTGTCACCAAGGTCCAATCGACCTCCTCGAATGGGATCGCCACGATCACCGTGGAGTGGCAGTACGGCCTCGATCCCGACAAGGTCGTGGGAGACATCCGTGACGCCGTCGATGGGCTGAAATCGACGCTTCCGGACCAGGTAGAGACAGAGGTC
Source organism: Propionibacteriaceae bacterium (assembly GCA_036519615.1). GTDB lineage: Bacteria > Actinomycetota > Actinomycetes > Propionibacteriales > Propionibacteriaceae > Microlunatus. Next base: position 5,939 of record DATDKX010000415.1, on the reverse strand, counting down.
ATTACCGGCAGAACCGACGACATTCCGGTGCTGTTGCTCGCCATCGCGTCTGATGCCTCTTTAGACGAAGCCGGCCGTCAGGTTGAGAACGTCGCAATACCAGACCTGTCAGGCATCGATGGCGTACGGAGCGTCACTGCGGCGGGGGAGGACACCACCCAGCTGGTTGTCACGCTGCGACCCAAAGACCTTCGTAAGCACGACGTCAGTACGCAGGCGGTGACTCAGACTGTGCAGGGGCAGGCGACCATCACGCCCGCCGGCAGCAGCTTCGACAAGAACCTCGAACTCGCAGTCGAGGTCGGCACTGCGACCAGCACCGTCAAGCAGTTTCGAGCCCTCCAAGTGCCGACCCCGAAGGATCCTGTTCCGCTCTCTGCGGTCGCCGACGTGAAGGTGGAGTCGATCGAGTCGACCTCCATCGCTCGGGCCGACGGCAGGCCTGCTCTCAGCCTTGCCGTTCTCAAGGACACCGACGCCGATGCGGTGGCGATCTCGCACCAGGTCCGCGACCAGATTCCTAGCCTCGAGCAGAAGCTGGGCAACAACACCACAATCACCACCATCTTCGACCAGGCGCCATTGATCGAACAGTCGATCCATGACCTTGCGGTTGAGGGACTGCTCGGTCTGGCCTTCGCGGTACTGGTGATCTTGCTCTTCTTGTTCTCGATTCGGGCGACCCTGATCACCGCGATCTCGATTCCGCTGTCGCTGCTGATCGCCATGATCGGCCTGCAGCTCAGCGAATACTCGCTCAACATCTTCACCCTGGCGGCGCTCACGGTCGCGGTCGGACGCGTTGTGGACGACTCGATCGTCGTCGTGGAAAACATCAAGCGACGCGATCTCGGGCATCGGACGCTGACCCCGAACGACGTCTTGGCCTCGGTCAAGGAAGTGGCCGGAGCTGTCACCGCATCGACGCTCACCACAGTTACAGTGTTCGCCCCGGTGGCCATCGTGTCCGGTGTGGTCGGCGAGCTTTTCCGGCCATTTGCGATCACTGTCGCGGTAGCGCTGGGCGCCTCCCTGCTGGTGTCGATGACGATTGTGCCGGTGCTGGCGTACTGGTTCCTGCGTGGTGGGGCCGGTCGGACCCAAGAGCCCGCGGCCACGCGGGCCGACGAGGAGGTCGACGCTGCGGCGACAGCTGAGACCCGTACTGCTGAAGAGACGAAGGTCACCCGGCTGCAGCAGGGTTACCTTCCAGTTCTCCACTTCGGGCTACGCCACCCGTTCATCACCCTCGGGCTCGCCCTGGTGGTCTTCGCAGCGACGCTGGGCTCGGCCGCCCTTTTGAAGACTGACTTCATCGGTTCGGTTACCGACCAGACCACGCTGGCAATCCACCAAAAGCTGCCACCCGGCACCAGGTTGTCGACCACAAGCACCGCCGCAGAGCAGGTTGAGAAGCTGTTGCAGGGTGATCCGCAGGTGAAGAACTATTTGGTGACGATCGGCGGCAGCCTCGTACCAGGCGCAACCCCGAGCACAAACACTGCAGAGTTTACCGTCTTGCTTGCCGACGGAGCGAGGGCTGAGACCGTACGCCCACAGCTTCAGCAGCAGATGGCCGAGCTTGCCCAATCTGCTGGGGACATCACCGTGACGTCGACCAACAACGAGTCCACGACTAACGACTTGACGGTCACGGTTTCAAGCGAGAACACCACGAGCCTGGAGACCGGTTCCAAGCGAGTCCAGCAGGAGCTGTCGGGCACACCAGGTCTGACGAACATTCAGAGCAACCTGGAGGAGCAGCGCAAGGTGCTCAAGGTGAATCTGGACGGGAAAAAGGCTGCGTCGCTCGGCTTCACGCAAGGCGACGTAGGCCAGGCGATCTCCAGCGCTTTACGCGGCACCCGAGTCGGCTCCGTTACGCTCGCCGGCGAGCAGCGGGACATCTTCGTTAGGGGTGAGGCCGCGGATGAACCGAGTCCATCCGATATCCGCAATCTCGAGCTGCCAGTCAGCCAGCTGCAGCAACAGAAGGCACAGAAGAAGGCTTCCGACAAGCTGGCCGACAAGCAGAAAGCGTTTGCCGATGAACAGCAGCGCATAGCAGACGATGCCACGGCCGACCAGAAAGACGAACTACGCAACCAGCGATCGAAGCTTGAGCAGAATCGCTCCGACACCCAAGATCAGCTGCGCCAGACCAGGCGACAACTGGCCAACACTCGACAGCAGCTGGCCAGACTCAAGGCCAATCCACCCAAGCCGCCGCGGCCCAACCCATCGGTTCCGCCGGTTCCGGTGACAAGCGACCAGCTGGCCCAGCAATTGCGGACCCAGCAGTGGTCTCAACAGGTTGCGCAATTGAGCGCCGCAGTAACCCAGACTACGAAGGCGATCGATCAGACTGAGGCCAGCATCGACCAGATCGACGAAAGCATCACCCAAGTCAACAAGCAGCTGGACGCCGCCGATAAGCAGGCCCGGCAGGCGGCAGAGCAACGGGAGAAGCAGCAGAAGCTGCAAGACGAGCAGGAAGCGCTAGCCGACGTACGCGCCAAGCCAGTCAAGGTCAAAGACGTAGCGAAGGTTCAACAAGTCTTGGCTCCGACCACAGTCACCCAGATCGAGGGCACTCCGTCTGTCACGATTACGGCTACTCCGGAGGCCAGCGACTTGGGTGCCCTGACAACCACCATTCAGTCGAGATTGGATGCGATCAGCGATCTTCCACCCGGCGTCACGGCGACACTGGGTGGAGCCGCACAAGATCAGCGGGACGCTTTCAACCAACTGGGCTTGGCCATGCTGGTCGCCATCGCACTCGTCTTCATGATCATGGTCGGTACCTTCGGCAGTCTGGTGCAGCCGCTGATCTTGATGGTCTCCATACCCTTCGCGGCTACTGGTGCTGTTGCTGGCCTGTTGATCACTGACACTCCGCTCGGAGTGCCGGCCATGGTGGGCCTGCTGATGCTCATTGGGATTGTCGTTACCAATGCGATCGTCTTGATCGACCTGATCAATCAATACCGTCGGCGCGGCGAGGATCTGCGCTCTGCGATCATCGACGGCGCCCGCCTGCGATTGCGGCCGATCATCATGACGGCTTGCGCGACGATCTTTGCACTGATTCCCATGGCTCTCGGGTTCACCGGGGGTGGCGCCTTCATCTCGGGACCGTTGGCGATCGTCGTCATTGGCGGTCTGGTCTCCTCGACGGTGCTCACGCTGCTCCTCGTACCAGTGCTCTACTCACTCGTTGAGCGACGGAGCGAGCGACGTCGATTGCGCAGCCCGCAGCCGTCCGCTTGATCGGCAAGGCCGGTCCCCAGTTCACCGAATGTCTCGAGAGAGTCCGAGAGCGTTAAGGTAAGCCCACCCTTCGGTAGGGCCAAAGCTTGGAGGATGCATGAATATCAACTGGTCGACCGAGTGGTTGACGAGCCTGCTGTGGATTCTCGAGGTCTTCGTTGCCGTCTTGATCGGCTTTGCATTGATCGCCTGGCTTCTGATCCGGCGAACGCGCTGGGGTCGGCAGTTTTGGCGACTGTCAAATATGTTTTTCATTCCCCGGCAGCGGACCTGGCTCAGCTGGCGGCCAATCTTGACTGTTGCATTGCTGCTACTGCTCACCGTGACCGCAGTCCGGCTGAATGTCCTCCTTACCTATCAAAGCAATGGCTTGTACACAGCACTGCAGAATCTCGACGCGCCCACCTTCTGGAAGTTCATCCTCATCTTCGGGATTCTGGCGACGATCAATGTCGTCCTTGTTCTTGTCACGTTCTACATCAGCCAGGCCCAGATCATTCACTGGCGGCTGTGGCTCAACCAACGGATGGTTGGCGACTGGCTCGGCGGGGCGGCCTATCACCGGATGCGGTTCGTCAGCTCGCCAGTCGATAACCCCGATCAACGCATCCAGCAAGACATCACGTCTTACACCTCCGATTCCCAGGACTTGGCCTTGGGAGCGGTGTCATCTTCGGTGTCACTGGTCTCCTTCACCATCATCCTTTGGCAACTCTCGGGCCCACTCACCGTTTTCGGCCTTCAGATCCCACGCGCCATGGTTTTCCTTGCCTACATCTACGTGATCATCGCAACCGTATTCGCCTTCCGCATCGGCAGGCCGCTGATCCGGCTGAACTTCCTCAATGAGCTCCTAACAGCCTCATATCGCTACGCCCTCGTTCGGATCCGCGACAACTCCGAAAACATTGCCTTCTACCGGGGCGAGCAGGTAGAGAACGCCGGACTCATGAGCCGCTTTGCAGCGGTTATCGCCAACACCTGGGCAATCGTGTTCCGAAGTCTGAAGTTCCAGGGCTTCAACCTGGTGATCAGCCAGATCGCTGTCATTTTTCCGGTTGTCATCCAGGCTCCACGATTCTTCAGCCAACAGATCACTCTTGGTGATGTCACCCAAACCGCCCAAGCTTTTGGAGAGGTTGAGGGCTCATTGTCCTTCTTCCGACTGGCCTACGACGACTTCGCCAGCTACCGGGCATCGCTGAATCGGCTCACCCAGCTGCTTGACGCCAATGAAGAGGCACGCGCTTTGCCGGTGCCGCTGACCGAGGAGCGTGCATCTGGACTCGGGGTCCGGGACCTCGACATACGCCTTCCCGATGGACGGCCACTATTGACCGATCTTGATCTTGATCTGGCAAGCGGAGAATCGCTGCTGGTCCGGGGGGCGTCTGGCAGTGGCAAGACCACCCTGCTACGCAGCCTGGCCGGCTTGTGGCCGTACGTGAGCGGAACGACCGGGCGCCCTCTGGATGGTCGGGTGATGTTCTGTGGTCAGCAGCCGTACCTGCCGCTCGGCACCTTGCGGGCCGCGTTGGCCTATCCGTCTCCAGCTGAGACTCTCAGCGACGATCAGGCAATCGAGACGCTGCGCGCCGTTCAGCTGGGGTACCTGACTGAACGGTTGGACGTGGAGACCGACTGGTCTAAGACGTTGTCACCGGGTGAGCAGCAGCGGCTAGCGTTTGGTCGCATCTTCATCGAGCGCCCAGCGCTGGTGTTTCTCGACGAAACGACCTCTGCACTCGACGAGGGCATGGAGCATGCGATCTATGAGTTGTTACGCGATCGGCTGCCCGACTGCACCATCGTAAGTGTCGGCCATCGGAGCAGTCTGGAACGGCTTCATACCAACGAGCTCACCCTGCTTGGAGAGGGGCAGTGGGAGACGAGGACCCTCGTCGTATAGCCATCGCTTGATCTAAGTGAGCGTTGAGCGAGCCTCCAGAAGTCGAATCAGCACCCATCGAGCAAGGAGCGTTCGCCATCGCCTGGTGGCCATACGGTATTTAGATTTCCATATGATCTAGCGGCCGTACTACTATGCACCTATGCGTGAGAGCGGCGTACCAGGGCAGCCGCGATGGCAGCTGGAGCCGGAAACGAAGACACTGCGGCTGCTCCAAACGGCGATGTCAGACGCGGAGGTTGCGCTGGCCCGTCGACTGGCAGTGAATCTCACCGATCTGGCGGCCATGGGACACCTCACCTTCGCGGCGCAGTCGATGGGTCCGCGGGAACTGAGCGACCGGCTCGGAATCACCCCAGCTGCGGCGACCGACCTTGTCGACCGTCTGGAGCGCGCCGGTCACCTGGAGCGGCGTCGCGACACGGTGGACCGCCGACGCATCCACCTCATTTTGACAATGTCGGCTTTCGATCAGGTCGCCGAGGAACTGCGACCGCTGATCGACGCGCTCAACGCCGTGGTCACCGCATACAGCGGCGCTGAACGAGCGGCTGTCAGCCGGTATCTGAGTGACGTGCTCGACGCCTATCACCGATTCGCCCACGAATCCAAGGGATCCGAGTGACTAATCGATCTCGACTCCTCGTACGCCCGGTAGGTGGTCCACTGCTGTGGTGCCTCTTCGCCTGCATGGCACTAACCGGATTGGTCTGGATCTTGGGTCAGCGGCTAGCCAATGTCGAACTTGGTGCGGATC
>DATDKX010000414.1:0-2864 GCA_036519615.1 Propionibacteriaceae bacterium | reverse complement strand
TGTCACCCATCGGACAGCCTTTTCGAATATGATCTGCATCCGGCCGTTCTTGACAACGCCGGTGATGCTGAGCTTGGTCCCCCGTGGCACCTCGCTAATCAGCTTGTACTTGTCGGCGTACGTTGAGCGGATGTTCAAGGTAGCGGTGGCGTACCGGGTCCCAGTGATCTTGGGCAGCTTCGGTGGGGCCGGCAGATTGCTCTTCAGATTTGTGAGGTACTTCGCCGTCACCCAGCGGATAGCGCCCTTGTAGATGATCTGGGCTCTGCCATTCTGAATCGCGCCGGTGACTGAAAGCGCGGTGCCTTTCTTCACCTCGGCGACGGTCTTGGCATTCGCGCCGCTGGTGGTACGGATATCAAGATCAGCCGTAGCGACTCGTTTGCCGATAATCGCGGGTCGTCCGGTGGTCGAGCTAGTGAGGTACTGCATGCTTGACCAGCCGGTGGATTTGCCGTTGGCCAGCTGTGCCCAACCGCGGGCGGTGCTGCCGGTCAGGGTGACCTTGGTTCCTCCCTTGAGTACCTTGATCACCCGATAGGACAGCCCAGGGCCGGTGCGAAGGTTCAGCGCAGTAGTGGTGATCTTGACCGTTCCGGCGCCGATCTTCTTCGGGACCGGCAGGTCTTTTCCTTTGCTGAGGTATCTGCTCGCGACGTACGCGGTCGAGTCCCCGAATGTGATCTTGGTCCAGCCTGCAGCGCTGCTGATGGCCGTAACGGTTTGCCCACGGTAGAGCCCGCCGAGGATAGTCGACTGCGTGCTGGCGCCGGAACGGATATTGACCCCGACAGTCGCCGTCATCTGGGTCGTAGCACCGGCCGCTTGCGGCCACATCAGGCTCAAGGTCACGCCGACCGCGACGAGTGCTACAGCGGCTCGTACTTTGATCAGGGTTCGGCGCATGGCGAGGCCTCCGAGGGGAAGGGAGGAGAATTACTTCTGTCACATAAGTCACAAAAAACTCAGAATGCGCAAAACTTTAACGGCGTAACATTTGTCACTGCAAGAGCAAAATGTCCACACGAGAAAACTTCACGGATGTAATTCGGTTCCGTTGCTTGGTATTAATTGCTTCTTCAGCTGGATGTCTAGGCTGCGGCTGTGAGCCCGCCTGGTATGCAGATGTCCGCCGACGATTTCGAGCAGCACGTGGCCGAGGCCTTGGACACGATCCCGGCGGAGTTGGCGGCGCTGATCGACAACTGCGTGATCTTGGTGGACGACTATCCGCCGCCTGACCTGGCCGGCACTCTTGGCCTGTATTCCGGTATTCCGCTAACTGAGCGCGGTCAGTTCTACAGCGGCCTGCCCGATCGCATTCAGATCTTCCGATATCCAATCTTGGCGATCTGTGACACATCAGAGCAGGTGATCGAAGAGATCAGGATCACTGTGGTCCACGAGATCGCACATCACTTCGGAATCGATGATGATCGACTCCACGAACTTGGCTATGACTAGCGCCTAGTGCCACCACGGCCCTCGATGTCGTCCCCGACCCGCCGCCGAGGACCCGTAGATGTTCACTCGGGGCGATGCGTGATGAAGATCGCGTTGGAGGGGTCGCGAGGGGCGTCGTACACATTCACAGGGCCAAATCCCGCTTCCGACAGGAGTCTCCGGGCCACTTGCTCGCCCCACCCGGTGCCGAGTCCGGCACCGCCCGCGGCAAGCGACACCGTCATACAGTGCAGCAGGCTGATCGCGTACGTCATCGGAGCGAGTGGGTTGTCGATGTCGGCGCCGAATGACAAGGCGGCGAGGAGCTCCGTCACGCGTACCCCGGAACCTTCCACGTCCTGATTGTCATACAACTAGTCCACAGTTCCACTTTCTCAACAAGTCGCCGCTAGTGAGTCAGCGGTCAGGCGGCAGAGACGTAGAGCAACCCAGCCACGGCGGTGATCACAAGCAACATGCTGATCAAGGCGTTTGCCTTACCATCACCGAGCGCTTCCTCGCGGTGGATGGCGAGGTTATTCAGCCGGAAGCGCCGGATCGCCACATAGCTGAGTCCTGCCGTACAGAGCAAGGCAATCAGCCCGATGATCACCGACAGGATAAGAGAGATGGATGTGAGCAGCCGGGCGACCAGCAGGCTGCAGGCGAGACCCCCCAGCGTGGTGCGCTGCCAAGCCAGCCTGTTTCGCTCGTTCTGGAGACCCGGATCCCAGGGCGCGAGGGTCATCCGAACCACACAATGATCAGTGCGACAAGTCCGACACCGGCGACGATGGCAGTCAGTACGAGCAGCAGCGGCGAGGAGGGCAGCGGTTCATTGAGCCGCATGGCTCGCTCATTTCGCATCCATCTGCTGAATGCGCTGATGCCACAGACCAATCCGCAGATGATCAGGACAACAGAAGTAAGGCGGATCTCCAGTCCGAGGTGGTCGGTCCACCGGGCGACGGCTGCGATCGCCACGCCCGCGGCAAGGAAACCGAGTCCGGTTCGGATCCAGGCCAGAAAGGTGCGCTCGTTCGCAAAGGTGAATCGTGGATCGGGATCCGAGCCTGCCCCGTACACGCGCCGCGGCCAGCGACCGTCCCAGCGATGGCCCCAGCCTCGGCCAGGTTGCTGGATCGGCGCGGTCACACTCGCGATGCTAGTGCCGATCGTCTTTGTCGTCGTCGGTCAAATGTCCCCGGCTGGCCAAGCACCACCGAGATGAGGATGATGAGGGCGCCGAAAAGCTGCCAAGTATTGAGGCGCTGATCAAGTACGACCCAGCCCAGCAGTGCTGCCGTGACCGGATTGAGCAGGGTTAGGAAAGTCACCGCGCTTGCCGACAGCCGCTGCAAACCCCAGAACCAGAGCGCGTACGCGACAATCCCGCTGATCAACACCAGATAGATCAGTCC
>DATDKX010000413.1:0-7426 GCA_036519615.1 Propionibacteriaceae bacterium | reverse complement strand
CTGATTGGGATCCTGAGGAGGCGGTCAGGCGGCTCACCACTCAGCCTGATCGCACCATTGGTGAGGCCCTGCTGGACCAGCGAAACCTCGCTGGACTTGGAACCTTCTATCGAGCAGAGCTGCTCTTCCTCCAGGGCGTTCATCCGCATAGACCTGTCGGCGAGGTTAAGAACCTGCGGCGGGTAGTCGAACGGGGTCAGCAGCTACTTCAGGCCAACCGTTGGCGAGCAGAGCAGTCGACTACGGGTGAGCTGCGCCCTGGGCGACGCGCCTATGTCTACCAGCGAGCGGGACAGCCCTGCCGACGCTGCGGCACCCTGATCCGCTTTGAGGAATTCGGACCTGTCGGGGAAGAACGGCATAGCTACTGGTGCCCGAACTGCCAGCCCAGTCCATAGAGGAGCACCATACTGTCCTCGTGCAGGACGTGGTCCGGGCGGCGCATCAGGCGATGCTGGAGCGGGACTGGGACGCATTGCGTCTGATGCTGCATCCCTATTTGCACTGGACGGCTGCCGATGGTTCGCGACTACGTGGACGGACCAAGATTCTGGATCGGTTGCAGAACGCAGCGCCGCCAGCTGAGCCCGTCGCTGTGGAGCTGCGCGATGGCCAGATCTACCGATGGCAGGAGCCACCTGATGACTAGAAGGCATGGATAGGCGGGTCGGGTGTCGAGCGTCAATTAGATAAATAGGGCAGATCCATAGGGCAGTGAAATAATCTCGGCTTGTGTCTTCCCTTGCTTCGCTGCTGAGCACCCGGATCGAAGCCGTCACTGGTATTGATCCAGAGCTCCGGCCTGCCACCCGTCCGCAGTTCGGCCATTACCAGTCGAATGTGGCGCTGCGCCTGGCCAACACTGAAGGCAAGCCACCGCGTGAGATTGCCGCGCAGCTCGTTGCCAAGTTGGAGATTTCCGACCTGACCGAGCCGCCCGAGATTGCTGGGCCCGGCTTCATCAACTTTCGGCTCCGTACCGACGTCTTGGCCCAAGCGGTCACCGATGAGCTTGCGGACCCGTACGTGGGAGTGTCGCAGACTTCTAAGCCTCAAGTTGTGGTGATCGACTACTCCGCTCCGAATGTGGCTAAGCAAATGCATGTTGGGCATCTGCGATCAACCGTGATCGGGGATTGCTTGCGCCGAGTTCTTTCCACGCTCGGTCACAAGGTGATTGGCCAAAATCACATCGGCGATTGGGGCACCCAATTCGGAATGCTGGTGGAGCAGATCCTGGATGAAGGCATTGACCCATCGACATTGACGCTGCCGGAGGCGGAGGCGCTCTACGCCCGGGCCAGCGCACATTTCCGCGCCGATCAGGACTTCGCCGACCGTGCGCGGCGGCGCGTCGTCGCCCTGCAGGCCGGCGACGAGGAGACTCGGCACATCTGGCGTGAGTTGATCAATGTCTCACTGGCTGGGTTCAATGAGGCGTACGCCCGGTTGGGCGTATTGCTCACCGATGATGATCTTGCTGGCGAGTCGATGTATAACGATGATCTCCCTGAGGTCGTCGCCGAGCTGGAGCGTAGCGGTATCACCGTTATTGACGATGGCGCTCTTTGCGTCTTTGTTGAAGGCTTTGCTGCGCCCATGATCGTTCGGAAGAGCGATGGCGGTTTCGGTTACTCGGCAACGGATCTGGCGGCGATCAGGCATCGGGTACGCGATCTGCATGCCAATCGGATCATCTATGTGGTGGACGCCCGGCAATCTGATCATTTCGACCTGGTATTCGCCGTAGCCCGCGCGGCTGGGTTCTTGCCCGACGACGTGATCACCGAGCATGTCGCGTTTGGCACTGTGCTCGGTACGGATGGCAAGCCGTTCAAAACTCGCGAGGGCACGGCGGTGACGCTCAATACGTTGCTGGACGCTGCCGAGGAGCAGGCTGCACCCCCGGTCGCGCTCGCAGCGATCAAGTATGCCGATCTATCCAATGGCCTGAACAAGGATTACGTCTTTGATGTCGGCCGGATGGTGCAGACAACCGGAAACACCGGTCCCTATTTGCAGTACGCCCATGCTCGCGTAACTCAGGTGCTGCGCAAGGCGACGGCACGCGGCTATGGCGAGCAGTTAAAGGTTTTGGTGCTCGAGGAGCCGGCAGAGCAGACGCTGGCCTTGTTGCTGACCCGATTCGGCGATGTCGTCGAGGACGTCGGATCTACACTTCAGCCGCACCGGCTTTGCAACTACCTCTACGAGTTGTCGGGAGCGCTAGCGATCTTCTACGAGCAATGTCCGGTACTGCAGTCCTCAGGTGCCGTCCGAGATTCGCGACTCGCGTTGTGCTTGGCTACCAAGCGCTTACTCGCCTCGGGTCTCACCATGCTCGGAATCGAGCCCCTAGAGCGCATGTAAGTGGCTCCTAACGCTTCTAGATCTTCTCGCTCGCTGACGCAACCTGCGTGCACGTAGATTTCGGCAGCCGAGCCGAGGAGGGTGCTACCTGAGCTCGTCGGGGTGGATCAGACGGTCAGCGGCGAGCCATGCGGCACCAACGATGCCGGCCGTGTTCAGCAGCTTGGCCGGCACCACCTCGGCATTGAGCTTGAGCTTTGGGATGAACTTGTCCGAGTTCTTACTTATGCCTCCGCCGATCACAATCAAGTCCGGCCATAACAAGGCCTCGAGTCGCTCGAGGTACCGCTGCAGTCGTGGGATGTACTCCTTGAAGGAGAGACCCTCTCTCTCCCTGACGCTAGCGGCGGCTCGGGTTTCGGCGTCGTGGCCGTCGATCTCCAGATGACCCAGCTCCGAATTGGGGACTAGGACGCCGCGGTAGACGATTGCTGTGCCAATGCCGGTGCCCAACGTCACCATGATCACCAGGCCCGGATGACCTGCGGCCGCGCCGTAATGCACCTCAGCGATGCCGGCCGCGTCAGCATCATTGACCAACATGATGTCGCGACCCAGGTGCTTCTCGAAGATCTTCTCGGCCTCGGCATCGATCCACGACTTGTCGATGTTTGCGGCGGACCGGGTCTTGCCGTGAGTCACTACGGCTGGGATCGTGACGCCGATCGGGCCATCGCCGATGATCTTCGAGAAGTTGTCCACAATCTCACCGACAACCGCCGCCACGTTCTTCGGTGTTGATTTCTGCGGCGTAGTGATGCGAAGTCGCTTCGTGGTGAACTCGCCAGTCGCAAGGTCGACGGGTGCCCCCTTAATGCCGCTGCCGCCGATGTCGATGCCGAGCACAGGCGCGCTGCGTACCGGTTCTTGGCTCATGCTGGGAGCCTAGCGATATCCGGCTCTCACGGGGAGTGCCTACTCAGACCAGAACATCACCGATATGAGGCGCGAAGTCCATTTCCAGCAATACTGCGATCAATTCCAGGAGTTGCTCATGCTCCGGGCTGATCGTCCGCCCGTACGGGCCCCTCATGCGGGCGATGCCAGCTCCAATTCTCAAGAGCGCGAGCCTGAAGTCGCTAGATGTCGTTGGCTCGATGCGGTCGAGGATCTCCATAATGTGACGCAGTCCCGAAACCACCGGCCGATCATCGAGTTCGAAGTCGAGCAACAGCTCAGAACGGTCTTCGGCCATCGAGGTCAGAATGTCGCGCGCCGGGCCGGAGGTACGTACTGCGACGGCGACGACTGTGTCCCAAAACGCCTCGAGCTCGTAACTTTTGAATCTGTTGTAGGTGCCGGCGATGGCGCTCAAAATCCAGAACGGTCCGAACTGGAGCGTACGCATCTCACCAGGTTCGAGATTCACTGTCACCGCCTTCTCCTGCGCCAACTATCCGCTACCGGCTGTCACCAGACAAGGTTCAGCGACCCAGCTGACGCAAGCACCAGGCGTACAGATTGGGATCAAACTCGTACGCGTTGGAGAAGTAGAAGCCGTAGTAGCGGCGGTAAACATCAATCCAACCGACGATGTCGCGTCCGTGCCGCTCCGCGGCGACAGCCTGCAACCAGGCAGCATCCGCCGGTGCCTCGGCGTACGGCTCAAGCTCCAGGAAAATCACTGCACCTGCCAGATCCATGAGCGGGTCAGCATTCAGCGTGTGCGGACTGAAATCACCAATTCCGGTGACAACGGGACCTTGTGGACCTTGGCTGAGGTACGCGTTAGGTGGGCATACGTCGCCGTGTACCAGCGCCGGCGCGACCGAGCGCTGAGCGAGGTCGGTGTGCAGCCGGTTCCACACCTCACTAACACCAGGGACATCGCGTTCCAGCCGAGCTCGGCTGGCCTGCACAGGGCCCACGAGCATATTGCTGAGCAGCTCTCCAAGTGTGCCGAATTGCTGTGGTGTCCCTTCGCCGATCAATCGCGCAAAACCGGGCACCGGGCTCCGTAGATGCTGCAGCCGCTCGGTCGCGTCGAGAAAGCTGATCAACGCCGGGCGACGTTGGGCGATATCAGCTTGTCGCAGCCAGCTTGAGAAATTCCGACCAGAGAAGCGGCGATCCACGGTATAGAAGCGCCCGTAGTAGTCACCCGTCTCCATGATCATCGGGAGCTCGAGGCCGGTGTCGATGCCGCGCCAGCTGTCGTAAAGTAACCGCAGCTGCGCGGCCGTCTGCCGCGGAGCCTCATGTCGACTTCGATAGAGCCGCAACACTCGCTCATGATCAAGAGCGAATACCTCGCTCTCACCTCCCGAGCCAAGAAGTTGATCACGACCGATGCCGAACCTCGCCAGCAGCTCGGCATCGCCTTCATGATCATCTCCGCGCACCATTTCGACCGGACGATGCTCTCGCTCCGCAGCGCGGGCGGCTCGAGCCCGATCCAGCTGGCTCAGCGCCAACTCCCGAGCAGCGTGCTCGTCAAGCTGGTGGGCAACGGCGTTCACTGGCCCGCGCGGTGTGTGGACATGGACGTCGGCCAGCCGGAGCAACCGTTGCAGCGGACCCTGTTCGATGCGTACGGACTGGGTCTTGGCGTGCGGCACGACGTCGTATACATGCGTGATCCAGCCCTGCTCGGTGATCAAGGTGCGGTCGTCCCAGCCATAGTGCAGCGTCCAGAAGTCGAACCACCGTAGCCATCGAGCGCGTTTGGGTGTGGGCTGGAGTTCAATCCGGTCAAGATCGAAACCCGGCAGTACGCGTGCCAGGGCGACCTCGACCTCATCACGGCTGGCGACTGGCAGCAACACGCTGGACGCGGTCGACTCACTGTTTTCGCCGTCCTCGTGGGCGTGGCCCAGGATGTCGATGTCCACCCGATACCAGCCCAGCGGTTTCCAGAGCAGCGGCTGGCTGGTCTTGACACCTTGCACACGGTTGATCGGCACCGACTGGCTCGTCAAGTTGGTCAAGCCCCGGGTGATCCGAAGCCCGCGCGGCGACTCCGCCAAAGTGAAGTTGAACATTCCGATCACCCGCCGCCAGATGAGCGACAGCATGCCGATCAGCAACGGAATCAAGGCGCCCAGTGCGAGTGGGAGCATCTCAAAAGCGGTGGTTCCGACCAGAATGATGATCGAAATAGCTGCCGGAATCAGCCACTCCGTTGAGAGCAGGAAGCTCACAATGAGCCGTTGTGGCGAAACTTGAACGAGCGGCTGATCGGCTCCTCCCAGGTCGGTAAAGACGCTCGCCACTGATTGTTGATCAAGGTCGCGAATGCTCGCCTGGTGGCCGTGGGCGCGGGTAAGCAGATAGTCGCGGAATCGAGAGGCCTTGCTGCGGGTCAGATAGCGCAACTTGGTGGTGCTGTTGCCCGCGTCGAGGCGCAGCTCGGCCAGTCCAAAGATCCGCGCTGCCAGGGGCTGCACAATGTCGACCGACTGCAGCCGCTCAAAAGGAATCTTGGTTGATTTCTTGAAGATCGCGCCGGTGTCGATGCGTAGTTCCTCATCGTCGATGACGAATCGAGTGAAGTACCAGGAAATGAAACCGGCAATGGCCGCGAGCAGCACGACGACGGCTATGAGCGGCAGCGTCCAGAGCAGGCCTCTAAGCTCGAACTGGTTTTCACCGGCGTTAGCAACGATCTCCCGGCCCCAGCCGATAGCGATAGCAACGAACACCAGCCAACCGCGGACGAACGGAGTCAGTGGATGCGGCCGCTCGGTTGGCTTGAGTGGTCCGGCCGTCGAAGCCGGCGGACCGGATGCGGTGCGGACATCCGGTTCGGCAGACGAGGTACGCTGCGGCTGCGAGGCGCTCATAACCCTGAAGCGTGTGCTTCGCCGAGTTCGGTCAGCCGGTCTCGCAGCCGTGTGGCCTCCTCCGGGGTGAGCCCAGGGATGCGAGCACCAGTCTCGGGGCTGGCTGTCTTCAATGAGACCGAGGCAAGACCGAAGGCGCGTTCTAGGGGGCCGGACTCGACCTCAACCAGCTGCATGCGGCCGTACGGCACTGCTATCAAGTTTCGGAACATGACCCCGTGCGTGATGTAGAGATCGTCCTCTCGTTCCACGTAGCCCCAAGAGCGCCAGCTGCGAGTGACAAATGCCAGCCTGATGATGACGATCACTACAGCGGCGGCCCAGATCAGACCAGCGATCCACCACTTGCCCGAGGTGACTCCGACGATCACGGCTGGAATCGTGAAGAGGATGGGCGGAACGACCAGGCTGGTCAGGATGCGCATCGAGCGGTATTTCGGGGACAGCTGTTTCCACTCGTATGCCGGCGGCGCAAATAGTTCTTCCATAGCAAGGTTCAGGCTACGTGTCGCATCCACGCTTACGGTCTAACGGCCGCGCACGAGGCTTGGGGGCGAACGCCCTAAAGATTAGGGTGTGCGGCCGTTATTTCGGCTTCTTACTCGCCTTGCGCCCTCGTACCGACACGCCGCCAAATAGCGCTACTCCCTTGATCACCAGGGTCGGTGCACCTGGCACCGGGTCGCCGATATCGCGGACGTCGGTACCGCCGAAGATTCCCGCAGTCTGGTCCCGCACGTCAATGCCTTCCGGCACTTTGATGTCCAGTCCACCGAAGCACCAGAAACCTGCAATCTCCACAACGGGGGCCTCGAAGACCGCATCGCGAAAATCGAGATCCATTCCGCCGAACAGGGCGAACGCCTGAATCTTCTTACGGACTCGCCACCTGCCGGTGCGAGTGACGCCGCCGAAGATCGCAATCATCTTGTCGGGCTGGAGGTCCTGCCCGATGGCGTCAATCGTGAAACGACTCGCGGATTGCCGGGCAGCGAGGGGCGCGGGCGGGCCCACGATGACAAGATCGCGTGTGAGCGGGATGAGGTCGTCGAAGGTCTTAGCCGCCATCAGTTCACCGATACGCTCGTCGTGCTCCTCGCGGGTCAGCCGGCCCTCGGCGTACGCGGTGCTCAGCAAGGTGGCGACCTGGTCGCGGTCGGCATCTGACGCGCGCAAGTTGCCACCGACTACGGGGCCAACATTGGTAGGTTCCGGGGCGCGATCGGTCATGGTCCCAAGCTAGTCCGGCCTCGATGACTGGGCCCAGGGATCGT
>DATDKX010000412.1:0-8331 GCA_036519615.1 Propionibacteriaceae bacterium | reverse complement strand
CAGCGCGACGAATTCTCGGTCGTTGAGTCCGTGGGGGTGTTCCCGGTCGTCCTGCAATCGCATAATGTCCACCACATTGATGAAGCGGATCCGCAGGTCGGGGAAGCGCCTCTGCAGAATCTCCGTTGCGGCAAGCGCTTCCATAGTGGGTACATCACCGGCAGCCGCCATGACAATGTCGGTCCGGCCGTCTTGATCGCTGCTGGCCCAGTCCCAGATGCCGATGCCTTTGGTGCAGTGTTTGATGGCGTCGTCCATTGAGAGGTACTGCGGCGCCGGTTGTTTGCCCGCCACGATCACGTTCACGTACTGGCTCGAGCGCAGACAATGATCGGTTGTGGAGAGCAGTGTGTTGGCATCCGGTGGCAGATAGACCCGTACGATCTCGGCTTTCTTGTTCATCACATGATCAATGAAACCTGGATCCTGGTGCGAGAACCCGTTGTGATCTTGACGCCAGACGTGACTGGACAGTAGATAGTTGAGCGAGGAGATCGGATGGCGCCATTCGATGTCGTCGGTGACCTTCAGCCATTTGGCGTGCTGGTTGAACATCGAGTCGACGAGGTGAATGAAGGCCTCGTACGTGGACAGGAATCCATGCCTACCGGTCAGCAGATATCCCTCTAGCCAGCCTTGGATCGTATGTTCCGAGAGGATTTCCATCACTCGACCATCCGCTGCCAGATGATCGTCGTAGTCATAGATCTCGGCTTGCCAGGCACGATCGGTGACTTCCAGGACGTCCTGCCATCTGTTCGAGTTGTTTTCATCCGGTGAGAAGAGCCGGAAGTTGCGGTGATCTTCGTTGAGCTTTATGACATCCCGGAGGAACGTGCCCATCACGCGAGTTGCCTCAGCGATGGTGTGACCCGGCCTGTCGATCTTGACTTCATAGTCGCGGAAGTCCGGCATCCGCAGCGGATGTCGTAATTCACCGCCGTTCGCATGCGGGTTGGCGCTCATGCGACGCTCACCGACCGGATGCAGGTCGGCGATCTCAGGCACTGGATGGCCGTCGGAATCAAACAACTCCTCCGGCTTGTACGACATCATCCACTTTTGAAGTTCCTTCCGATGTGACGGGTTTTGCCGGGGGTCGGAGAACGGCACCTGATGGCTCCGCCAATAGCCCTCGACACGTTTGCCGTCGATCTCCTTGGGACCAGTCCACCCCTTGGGAGACCGGAAAATGATCATTGGCCAGGTCGGCCGGCCCGAAGCACCGCCCTCGCGATAATCACGTTGTATTTCGGCAATACGGTCCAGGCAAGTGTCGAGTGTGGTGGCGAACTGTTTGTGCATAGTGGTCGGGTCATCACCCTCAACGACATACGGTTCGTGGCCGTACCCCCGCATCAGATCCAGCAACTCATCGGTGGGAATGCGGGCCAGAATGGTGGGATTCGCAATCTTGTACCCGTTGAGATGCAGGATCGGCAGCACCGCTCCATCACCGACTGGGTTGAGGAACTTGTTGGAGTGCCAAGAGGTCGCAAGCGGGCCGGTCTCGGCTTCGCCGTCGCCGACGATGCATGCAACGACCAAGTCTGGGTTGTCAAAGGCTGCACCGTACGCGTGAGAGATCGCGTAGCCGAGTTCGCCGCCTTCATGGATGGACCCCGGAGTCTCCGGAGCCACGTGGCTCGGGATTCCGCCGGGAAACGAGAACTGTGTAAAGAGCCGCTTCATGCCATGCGCATCGCGGGTGATGTTGGGATAGACCTCCGAGTAAGTGCCCTCCAACCATGCCGCGGACACGAGCGCGGGGCCGCCGTGGCCCGGACCAATGATGTAGATCATGTTGAGATCGCGCTGGCTAATGGCGCGATTGAGGTGCGCGTAAAGGAAGTTGAGGCCCGGCGTCGTGCCCCAGTGTCCGAGCAGCCGTGGTTTGACATGCTCGGCCTCTAGCTGCTCGCGCAGCAGCGGATTGTCCATCAAGTAGATCTGGCCAACCGACAGGTAGTTGGCGGCACGCCACCACATGTCCATCCGCCGTAGCTCATCTTCAGACAATGGGCCAGCCGGGCTCGCCTGATTCTCCGCCGACTCTGCAGCCTGGTCCTCTGTCGTACTAGGGGTGGTCCTCAGTGTCATGCTCTGCTCCGTTCTTTAGCGGCCAGCATTCCGGTTTTCGTCGCGACCAAACGACGGCCTTCGGCCTGCATACCCCCGACGTCCGACCATTGCACATCAGAAATTGCTCCGGGCCACCGCGGTACGCGTGGAACAATGACGCGCATGCCGACCCTCGCAGCGAATGCGCGATCTGGAAAGGAATATCCCTAGCTCATGCCCCCACACAGCAGTGCTGGCAGACCGCGCGTGCTCTCCCTTGCTCAGCCGACCGCGGAGTCGCTTCATCTCGGCAATTTCCTAGGCGCACTGCGGCAATGGGTGCCGCTGCAAGAAGATCATGAAGCTTTCTACGGAATCGCCGATCTGCACGCGCTGACTGTTGCGACCCCTGCGGATGTGCTGCAGGAGCGTATCTTGCGCAGTGCGGCGCAGCTTCTCGCCGCCGGAATCGACCCGGCCAAGGCCACGGTGTTCCGGCAATCCCAAATACCCGAACACACCCAGCTCAGCTGGGTACTGGGCTGCCTGACCGGCTTCGGCCAGGCTCAGCGCATGACTCAGTTCAAGGACAAAGCCGCCAAGATGGGACCAGATGCCACAAACGTGGGGCTGTTCACCTACCCCGTGCTGATGGCCGCCGACATCTTGCTGTACCAAACCGATCAGGTGCCGGTGGGGGAGGACCAGCGGCAGCATCTGGAGCTCACCCGGGACCTGGCGATGCGCTTCAACTCCCGCTACGGTCAGACCTTCGTCGTTCCGGAGCCGTACATTCTGCCTTCAGTTGGCAGAATCGCTGATCTTGCTGAGCCAGGTACGAAGATGAGCAAGACGATGTCCTCACCGACCGGCATTATCGAGTTGCTGGATGATCCCGCGATCAATATCCGCAAGATCAAATCCGCGGTGACCGACTCCGGTCGAGAGATCATCTTCGATGAGATGAACAAACCTGGTGTCTCCAATCTGCTCACGATCTTGTCTGCGCTGACCGGTACGCCGATCGACCAGCTGGTCCGGCAGTTTGAGGGGCGTGGCTACGGCGACCTGAAGACTGCTGTAGCTGATGCGGTCACCGAATTCGCGGTGCCCTACCGGAATCGGACGTTCGAGCTCATGGATGAACGCGGCGAGCTGGAAACGATTCTTGCCAAGGGAGCCGATCGTGCCCGAGAAGTAGCCAGTGCCACCCTGGCCGATGTGTACGCCAAGGTCGGCGTGAACTAGACCTCGTACGGTTAGAGCTCGATGGCTGGGCTCAGGACCGTTGAGAATTCTTCACCGCACGGAACATACAAGGCGAACTTGGCTAGTCCGCTGGGCACACCGTCGAAGACGAAGCGGCCGTCATCATC
Source organism: Propionibacteriaceae bacterium (assembly GCA_036519615.1). GTDB lineage: Bacteria > Actinomycetota > Actinomycetes > Propionibacteriales > Propionibacteriaceae > Microlunatus. The sequence continues at coordinate 4,894 of DATDKX010000412.1, read as the reverse complement.
GGCGTTGGTGCTACGTGGCCCATCCGGCAGCAAGACCTCGACGCGGATGCCGGCGCCTGGCGCCGCCCAGCCATCGACGCGTACCGTGCCGTCACCCGATGGCGTCAAGGTCACCATCGTCGTCAGCGAATCACTCGTGAAGGTAATGGTGCGGACGGCCTCAGTGGTCGCGCTGCGGGCTCCGGCTGTCGCCAGGTCCAGCTGGTTGAGGGTAGCCACCTCGGTGTTCAACGCATCGAGTGTGATGTGGAATTGGATCCGCTCCACCAGCCCATCAGGTACCGGGTCATGTTCGTCATAGTGGCGACGAAGCGTGTCAAGGAGGGCGACATCGCTGGGATCAAGCCCCTCGGCAGCCAGCTGGTCTTCGACCTCGAGCTGGCGATCGTTGTCGAATTCGTTCATCGGTGCTCCCAGGTGGGGTCTTGCGCAAGAGCAATCCGCAACTTGGCCAAGCAGCGCCCCCGAGTGGGCCCAATGCTGCCTTGCGGCATCCCCAGCGCTTTGGCTAATTCTGCATAGTCGGGTCGGTCGGCGAAGGCGATCACTCGGAGCAGCGTCTGGCAACGTTCGGGCAACCGCTCGATGTGCCTCCAGAGGCCGTTGTCGCTTTCACCACGGAGCACGGTGTCCTCGATGGATTGGCCGTTTTCGGCTTCCGATGTGGTCGAGTCCAAATCCTCAGGTCGGAAACGTAGTTGATCCCTGGCCACTCGCCAGGCCTCACGCTTGGTGCTAACCACCAACCATTGCAATACGGCCAGTGGTTCAGTGATTGTGTCGGACTTACGGACCAGCGTCAGCCATACCGTTTGCAGCACGTCCTCCGCCGTTGCGGAGTCCAGCCGCGAAGCCCGAGCGGTATGCCACAAGATTGGAGTGAGAACGCGGACCAGCTCGCCCATCTTCGCCTGGTCGCCGTCGCGATATTCCGCGAAGAGCCGGCCCGCTCGAGTGGCGAGGCTATCTTCAACGGTGCCGCCATTCATGCAGCACCGGCGGAATCCGATGCCATTGGGCAAAAAAGTACCCCTTGAATATGCGCCGTGCAGGAGCTGATCGCCTGGCGCGTCAGTCCAGTCATACCCACAAGAGCGCGATACATGCGCTCTGATACGTGCCCCGCGGACTGGACTGCCAACGTGTCAGCCGATCCGCTCGTCGATGTAGCACCAGCGCCAAGACTCGCCCGGCTCGAAACTGCGCATAACCGGGTGATGGGTCAGCGTGAAATGGCGCTCGGCATGCCGGCCCACAGAGGAGTTACAGCATCCGACGTTGCCGCAGCTCAGGCAGATTCGCAGATGCACAGTACGCGTACCCTCGCGGACGCAGTCCTCGCAGATGCCCGGCCCGTCCGGCGTGATTGCTGCGGGAGCGTGGTCGAGATGACCGCATGGCCCAGCCGGGACGGTCGGCGTAGCTACCGTCTCGTTTTCGAGCCGATCCGACCGCTCGGTGGCGATCGTCAGCATGGATTCCTCGATGTCAAACGCCCCGAGTACCTCCTCGATGATGTCGTGGTCGACGGTGCCGCTGGAGCGGATCTTTAAGACTTCGTTTCGTTCGATGTCGATGGTCTTCAGCCTCAGGCGGCGATACTCCTCGGCCGGTGTCTCCTCGTCGCCCGGCCGGCCGAGCTTCTCCCACATGGCATTCGGCCTTGCTGCGATCCGATCGCGCAGCAACTGGACGGTCTCAACCGCGTCGTCTGGGCCGACAATCTCACCGAGATGGGCAATAGCGGCGTTGCTGGACGTCTGAAGCACGGTGGCCGCCTGCAAGGCGTCGGAGCGAGCATCTGGACCTCGCAGCCCGAGCGCTCGGACCAGCAAGGGCAGTGTCAGCCCTTGCAGCAGCAGAGTTCCGGCGGTCACAACCATTGCCGCGAAGATCAACGTTTCGCGGAACGGCACCCCCTCCGGAATGAGGAAGGCGGCGGCAAGGGTCACCACACCCCGTAGCCCTGCCCAGCCGATCACCAACGCGTACGACCAGGGGACTGCGGAATCGCCGATGTCTCTGTCGCGGCGGAACAGGACCGCACGCGTGCCGAGCACCCATGCCAACCGGATAACGATCACGCCGCCGAGGACTGCTGCACAGAACCCGGCGATTTGGAGGCCAGAGAGATCAGAGTGCGAGTTGGCCTCGATGATCCGCCGCGCCTGCAGCCCGATCATCAAGAAGACGGTGTTCTCGAGCAGGAATTCGATCGTTGCCCAGTTCACCCGCTCGCTGAGCCGGGATTGGCCGGACTGGATCACCGGCGACTTGTGGCCAAGGATCAAGCCTGCCGTTACGACAGAAATTACGCCAGAGCCGTGGAAGCCACCGATGCTGAGCACCTCCGCGGGTAGGTAGGCAGCGAACGGCACCAAGATCGAGATCGCCGTGTCGAAAACTGGAGTTGTGATGCGGGCTCGGATCGGGATCACGACCAGCGCGACGAGCAAGCCAACCGCAACGCCTCCGACGGCCGCGATCAGAAAGCCAATGGTTGCCTGCGTCGCGGTGACGGTGCCGGCGATGGCGGCGATGGCAACTCGAAGGCAGGTGATAGCGGTCGCGTCGTTCAGCAACGACTCGCCTTCCAAGATTGTCACCAGGCGACGCGGCAGCCCGACCCGACGGGCGATCGTCGTGGCGGCTATGGCATCGGGCGGCGCCACCACGGCTCCCAAAGCAAACGCCACGGGGAAGCTCACCGGCAAGATCAACCAGGTGATCAGCCCAACGCCCAGAGCGGTAACGACAACCAGCAGCACTGAGAGCTGCGCGATTGATCGACGATTGGCGCGAAAGTCGATCACCGAGGTCCGAATGGCCGCCGCGTACAGCAGCGGCGGCAGGAAGCCGAGCAACACGACTTCAGACGTCAGCTCAGGAATAGGTATGTAGGGCAGGTAGGAGAGGCCGATGCCGACGAGCATCAGAAGCAGCGGCGCCGAAAACCTGATCCGATTGGCGAGCGCTGTCACGGCAAGCACCGTGGCAACCAGGCCGAGGATGGTGAGAGCGACTGTCACGTAGCCATGTTTCCATCCGGATCAGATGAGCGGTTCCCGCAGTGTGTAAGGATCGGATCGTGGCCGCTTCGGGTGACCCCGACGGGTCGACATTGCTTACCTCGCCGGAGGTGAAAGAACTGCTTTCGGCTGCTGTGGAGCATGCCGGTGGGAGCCTGGTTTCCTGGCGATTGGATCACGTGGATGCCAATCCTCGGTACTCCACAACCGCAACATATTCTGCAGCCGTCGATTGGCCGACCGGACGTCGTACCGAGCTGCTCGGCGCCAGCGCGCGCGTCGGAGGCCGCAGCGGCAACGACGAGCGCGCCATGATTTTTGGTGACGGCGACCGAGAAGTTGCGGTCTGGCTATATCCAGATGATCCTGATCTGCCGGGCTTGCGACGTGCTGCGGTGCCGAACGGGTTGGCCGTGCTGCTCAATGAGCATCGCGTTCTCGATGATCCTGTGTCCGGCGACAATATTGCCCTGGAAATGATCAGTTATCGGCCCCGGAGGCGCGCCGTACTCAAGGCCGTGATCGCAACGGGCAGCGGGCCGCGAACCTTTTTCGTCAAAGTGTTACGAGAATCGGTGTACGCGCCGACCCTGCAGCGGCATGAACTACTCCGCCGGGCCCGATTCCCGGCAGCGGTGGTGGCAGCAGCTACGGCCGACTTCATTCTGGTGCTGCCCGAGATGCCGGGCCGGCCGCTGACCCAAGCGATCTTCGATGAGGCAACGCCCTGCGCCCCCGAGAGCTTGATCATGTTGCTCGACTCGCTGCCGTCCGCCGTAGTTGCGCTGCCCCGCCGACCGCCTTGGACCGGCGCTGTAGCAACCTACGCGGAGATCATCGCAGCTGCACTGCCGGTGCTGGACCCGCAGCTGAGGTGGCTGGTTGGGCAGGTTTCCAGCGGCCTCGCCGGCCTGCCGCCTGGCCTGGAACCCACCCACGGCGACTTCCACGAGGGCCAGCTGTTCGTCTCGAACGGCTCGATCACCGGCGTCCTGGACATCGACACAATCGGACCCGGCCGTCGGGCTGATGATCTTGCCTGCATGATTGCGCACTTGACGACCATGCAGCGGATGACGGCGGAGCAGGCCGCTGGGCTGTCGCGCTTGATCAATCTTTGGTTACAGGTCTTCGACACCCGGGTCGATCCAGCCGAGCTGCGGCTCCGGGCAGCGGGAGTGATCGTCTCCCTCGCCACCGGACCCTATCGAGGTCAGGAGCCCAACTGGCAAGCCGAGACGGTACGCATGATCGACTCAGCTGTCGCCCTGGCACAGAGCTCGGTCCGGGTCTGACTGCTGCAACGATGGCTCGTTTTGCAGCACAGTCGTCCGCGAGCGACGACCACGGGGGCCGGTCCAGAGCGCGATGCGCGAGCAGGGCGCAAAATGCGTGCCACCATTGCCCAGGTGAGTGCACAGACGGAGTCGGGAACTCCCTATAAGACGGTGTACGGGCCGCAGGATCTTGCCGGTTTCGATCCTGATCATGAGCTTGGCGAGCCGGGCCACTATCCCTACACCCGGGGCATCTACCCGTCGATGTACACAACCAGGCCGTGGACCATGCGGCAGTACGCCGGCTTCGGTACAGCGGCTGAGTCCAATGCCCGCTACCGAGAGCTGATTGCACATGGAACCGCCGGGTTGTCCGTCGCCTTTGATCTGCCCACCCAGATGGGCTACGACTCCGACACACCAATCGCCACTGGTGAGGTAGGCAAAGTCGGCGTTGCGATTGACTCGATCGAGGACATGCGCGAGCTCTTCGCCGGCATTCCCCTCGACAAAGTTTCGACGTCAATGACCATCAATGCCCCAGCGGCCGTGCTGTTGTTGCTGTATCAGTTGGTTGCCGAGGAGCAG
>DATDKX010000411.1:0-4177 GCA_036519615.1 Propionibacteriaceae bacterium | reverse complement strand
GCGCTGGGCGAGGCGCACCGGCGCGGGCATGTCCCGCGGAATGTGGCGGCTCTGGCGAAGCCGCCGCGGGTTCAGGTCGAGCCGGTGCGTCCGTATTCGATTGATGAGGTACAGCGGATCTTGGACGCGGCGATGCAGCGACCAAATGGTGCACGGTGGGCGATCGCGCTCGCTCTAGGCCTGCGGCAGGGAGAGGCCGCGGGCTTGCGCTGGGCCGACGTCGACCTGGAGGCGAGGTCATTGCGGATCCAAGGCACGCGGCCACGGCCGGTCTATGGGCACGGGTGTGGCGGGACTTGCGGACGCAAGGCTGGGTTCTGCCCCAAACGCGACCGGCTGAATCCTGAGGTCGGCGATGCGAAGTCGCAAGCCGGCCGACGGGTGGTAGGCATCCCGGATCAGCTGGTGAAGCTGCTCGTGGCTCATCGATCAGTGCAGGACGAGCAGAGGCTCAAGGCTCGCCAGCTCTGGCAGGAAGGCGGTTGGGTGTTCACCTCCGCGACGGGCAGGCCGCTGAGTCTCAACTCTGACTATCGGGAGTGGAAAGCGCTCCTTCAGGCAGCCGGTGTACCCGATGGCCGGTTGCACGATGCGCGGCACACGGCGGCGACGGTGCTGCTGGTCTTAGGCGTGCCCGAGCGGACGGTGATGAGCGTCATGGGGTGGTCGAGCACGGCGATGGCGGCGCGCTATCAGCACGTGACCGACCCGATTCGGCGTGATGTGGCTGACCGGATCGGCGGCCTGCTGTGGGCGGATCCAAGGGATGTCATCGATGCCAATTGAGACGAAAATTGAGACGATGCCAGGCCTGCTGCGCCGGCCGGAAGGGTCCACCTCAGCGTTTCCCCTGGTGGGAGTGGCGGAGGATGCGGGATTCGAACCCGCGAGGGCGTGAACCCAACCCGCTTTCCAAGCGAGCGCCATAGGCCTCTAGGCGAATCCTCCGCGCGGAAGGTTACCGGCAATCACAAACACGGGCGAACCCAGCGTAATTACGTCCGGGCATGTGGTGTGCGAGTTAGTCGTCGATGAGCGTGGCGTCGTGATGTGAAGCGGCCATCGCGTGATCTTGTTTGAAGTCCTCTCACAGATCTTCGACACGGAGCACAACGATGACCGCAATATCCAGTATCGGGCTGCCCGCGTGGATGGCTGAGCAGTTGTCTCAGGCCAGTCCGGACCTGCTGCGGCAGATGGTTCAGATCTTCGCCGAGGCGTTGATGTCGGCCGACGCAGACGCGGTCTGCGGCGCCGCCTACGGGCAGCGCAGCCGGGACCGTAGGAACATTCGCAACGGCTACCGGTGCCGGGGCTGGGACACCGGAGCCGGCAGCATCGAGCTGGCGGTGCCGAAGTTGCGGGAGGGCAGCTACTTCCGCGACTGGTTGCTTGAGCGGCGCCGGCGGGCCGAATCGGCGCTAGTTGGCGTGGTCGCAACCTCCTATCTGATCGGCGTCAGCACCCGCAGGTTCGCGAAGCAGGCCGCGCGGTCAACGTGCATGCCCTCCTGGCTACCGGGGTCAACGCCGACGGCTATCGGAAGATCCTCGGCTTGCACGTGACCTCCGCCGAGGACGGCGCCGGCTGGCTGGGGTTCTTCCGCGACCTGACCGCCCCGCGGCCTCACCGGCGTCAGGTTGGTGACCTCCGACGCCCACCGCGGCCTGGCGCCAGATCTGGTCCAACAATCCCCAGGAAAGACTGAACCGCGAGATCCGCCGCCGCACCGACGTCGTCGGCATCTTTCCCGACCGGACCGCCCTGGTCCGCCTGGTCGGCGCCGTGCTCGCCGAGCAACACGACGAATGGACCGAGATGCGCCGCTACGTCGGCCTGGACATCCTCACCAAAAGCCGCCTGACCAAGATCACCGACCCGAACCCCACAGACCCGGAGGTGACCATCACCGCCATCACCGCATAAAGTCCAACCCAAGATCACGCGGAGACCGGATCGAACACCACTCCCGCGGACGTGACCCCGGCGTAAGGCACGTGTGACGAGCACCTCACTGCCGTCTTGGCATGTGTGTCGTGGCGCCATTAGACCTCGAAGCTGACCTAGTCTCAGCCGGAAGAGCAACCGTCTCGCTCACTACGGAGATTGATTCATGTCCTTGCACATCAAGTCCGACGGCACCAGCACTCGCATCCAATTCGTGCTTCCCGACGATATCCACGACGGCCCGGTATCAGCGGTTGGCACCTTCAACGACTGGGTGCCTGGCGCCCACAAGCTAGTACGCCGCAGCAACGGTACGCGCAGCGTGAGCGTCGCAGTGCCGGCTGGCCAGGCAGTCAAGTTCCGCTACCTCGGTGCCGGTGGTGTCTGGTTTGACGACGAGGATGCCGACGCCATCACAGCTGAGGGCTCTTTGATCAACGCCTGAAATTCCGCCGACTAGGAAGATCACTTAGCTGGCGAGGGCCAGCTCCGGCTGGCCGACATAATGCTCGCTCAGTTGCCGATACGGCCGGCTGCGAAGCGCGCGAGCTGTCACACATAGCCCCGCGATTCCAGTGAGCACGAAAACCAGTGCGATTCCGCGGGTGGTGCCCGTGCCGAACCAGGGGCCGATCACCTCGGCGCCGATACCGGTTGTCATGAACGGGATGAAGACCAACTGCGTAATCGGCCCGATCAGGAACGCCGTCAATGGCGATGTGGCCTGTTCGACGCTCTGTGCGAACCCGAAGACTCGACCTTGCCGCTCGAACGGCACGACCTGCTGAAGGACGGTCTGCTCGGCTGCTTCCGCATAGGGCAGCAGGACCATGTAAACGGCCATACCCGCCGCCAGCAAGATCACCGAAGAACGCAGTGGGAACATACAGGTCACACTCCACAACACGACGTTGACCAGCAGCAGCAGTCGTACGGGACTCTTGCCTAGGCCTGATTTAGCGACAGCGAGCCCGCCAATGATGAACCCAGCGCTTAGCGCACCCCACGGCAGGCCCCAGGCCTGCACCGACATCAGCGAGAGTCCGTACGCATCCATCAAGGCCATGAATGTCCCGCCGAGAAAGTTGTTGAAGCAGGAGAATCCAATCAGGGCGAGCAATCCCGGTACGCCGCGGACCAACCGCAGCGTGCCGCGCAGGTCGACCTTGCTTTGCTGGGACTGTGGATCTCTCGCCGCCTCGCCATGCGGGCGGTCTTCGACGCGAACGAAGGCCAGATGGGCGACGCCGACTGCCAACACACCCATGCCCAGTACCACGACGTAGAACATGCCGCCCGCCGCGACGAGTAGGCCGCTGATCACCGAGGTAACCAGGAATGACACGCCCGTCGTCGTGCCGACGAGGCCATTGGCCTTGTCCCTGCGATCTTCCGGGATCAACACCGTCACCAGCGTCTGGAGGGCGATCGAGCGAATATTCCCCGTGATCACGCCCAGCATGATCACCACAACGAAAACTCAGAGTGTCAGGCTCGATGGTTCGGTGAATGTCTGCTCGGGCGTTAGCTGGTAGAGGGCGAAGCCAACGGCATAAAAAGCCAGCGAGGCCACGGCCGAGGCCTGCATCATGATCTTTTTGCGATGCTGATCGACCAGACTGCCGAACCAGATTCCGCTGGCGGCCGTGGTGACCAGGAAGATGCCCGACACCATTCCCGTCGCCAGCACCGACTTTGTCTCCAGGAAGACCCAGAACGTGACCGCGAACCACATCGTGAAGTTGATGACCGACACAAGCAGCGTGTTGACGAGGAGGTGGGCAAAGGCGCGGTCCGCGCTCTTAGTGAGGTCGAGGGCAGTTGCCTTCATCCCGGGCATTTCAAGCACTCCTGTCAGTCGGCCTTAGGAATACTGACCAGCCGGAGTCTTCGAACTCATCGATCCGCAATGATCCCGTACACTCGTTCTCTGGTCCCTCGTGTGGCGATAACTCACCCAACTCCCCCAGGGCTTGACGGCAGCAAGGGTAAGTGAGCTCTTTCGGGTACGCGGGGGACCGCTTACTAAGCACTAACGCCTAGCCGCTCCATGAGGCTCATGGCATCGAACGGCGCATGAACCTTGGCGTCGTTATCGCAATAGATATAGACATCTTGGTCGGCGGCGACCCAGGTTTTGATCTTGGCCGCCCATTCGTCGAGGGACTCGTCGCTGTAGCCGCTCGTGTAGAGCTCGTCGTGGCCGTGCAGCCGGACGTACATGAAGTCC
>DATDKX010000410.1:0-2118 GCA_036519615.1 Propionibacteriaceae bacterium | reverse complement strand
AAACAGTGTGGGCTGGTTTCTTCCAAACCCGTTTGGAGGCCCGCTACAACTTCGTCGTGGCCGCTGTTTTGACAACTCTGCCGTTCGCGGGTGTGCATGTTCCGCTGCTGCTTCTCGATGATCAGGTGTCGGTGCTTTCAGGACTGACAGGCATTGCCGGCTTGCTGATCTTGGGGATTGTCGTTCGGCTGCTGATGGGTGTGACGCTGCGTGCCGCCTCAGACAGCGTGCTGGCAGTTGGGATCTTGCATCAGATCTTCGATGCCAGCAACAACAACGGCGCCCTAGTTGATTCCTTACTGGATGGCGCCGATGCCGGCAACATGACCCAGCTTGCCGCCGTTGTACTGACGGTGTTGGTCGCCGCCTGGCTGCTGTGGCGACGCCCTGGCGCATTCGCCAAACGACATACACCGCTTCCAGATTCTTCGACGCTCAAGCCAACCTGGTCGACGTAAAACGCCTTCGCGCGGTCAAACATCGGCCACCGGACCGGAGACCAATCAAGACGCAGATCCATGCGGCTCCGCTGGTGACGACCGACGATGGGACACGCCGTATCGCCCTCACCACGCCATTGGACGCGTACCAACTTGACCAGCAGAGCGGGATCGTATAACGGTGTAATCGGCTCTCTTCGCCGTACGCAGACATGGGCCATGACCGGGTCATCGACACCTGCGAGCAGACCGTGGCAGGACTCACCGATGCTCACGCCGTCGATTCCAGTTTGTTGGTGAGGATGGGCCATGCACGTTGCAGCTCCCGTTGCCAGTACACCCAGTTGTGCGTGCCGTCGCCGTATAGGTCGACTGTGACGCTGGCACCGACCTTGCGGAGGTATTGGGCGAACTTCTTGTTCTCGGCGTTGATCGTGGGCTCGATGGAGTCGGGGGCGGTGCCGCGCGCGTCAAGTGGTCCGGGATCGCCATTGCCAGCAGATATGAACAGCGGAATGCGCGTGAGTTGAGGCGCGAGGTCGTAGGGGTTGTGTTGCTTCCAGGTTGCAGCGTCGGCCTCCGGATCACCCCACAGCGCGAGGGGATCGGGCGTTCCTTGAGAGGAGACGAGTCCGAGGTAGCCCTGGGACACGTCGCTAGAGAGCCGGGTGTGGACAATGCCGCTGAATGACGCGGCGGCGCTGTACATGCCGGGGTGCCGGGCGGCGTAGCCGAGGGCACCGAGGCCGCCCATGGAGACGCCGGCGATGGCAGCCTTTCCGTTGGCGCGGTATTGGGAGGCGAGCAGCTGCGGTAGTTCCTGGGTATGGAAGGTTTCCCATTGCGGGCCGGTCCGCCAATTGGAGTAGAAGCCGACCTTGCCGCCGTCAGGCATGACGACGAGGAGGTCGCGCTTATGGGTGAGCTGCTCGATGTCGGTCGACCGGCTCCAGCTCACATAGGTGTCGCAGCAGCCGTGCAGCAAATACAACACCGGCCAGCGCCGTTTTGGTTGCGTCTCGAAGTGTGCCGGCAGTAAGAGTCGAACCTGTACGCGGTCGCCCACGGCCGGCGATTCGATGGTGAGGTCGGCGCTGCGGCTATTGAGCTTCTTGGTTGCGACGATGCGAGCAGCTGCGCCGACTGTCGATGTCGGTGAGGCCGATGCGCTAGTCGAAGCGGGTGCAGTTGTCGCGGCTGGTGTGGGTGACGAAGACGGCGCTCCGCAACTGACCAGGAATACCACGACAAGTAGTACCCAGCCACTCCCCGGTCGGCGCCTTCGCGTTCCTCCACCCCCTCGTTGTTGGTCAACGCTGACACCGAGGTTCTGCCTACGCAACGGCGCGGCTCCCAAACATGACAAGTTGTGACCTTCGCCATGGGTCCACCTGTTTCGCCCAGCCTGTACGCTCCCTGGACTACAGGCCTATCAGGTCAGGCGAGGCAGCGATCTACGTCGAGCGGTTGACCGGCGGCAGCGAAGAGTTCCGCCGCCTCACGTAACCGACGGCCCGCGTTTTCAGCATCACCCTCCGCACGGTGCAGGTGCGCGCGGGCTTCTGCTATTGACGCCTGCCATGCGGACCCCTTCCACAATGCAGCGGACCGCTCGGCGATGGCTAGATGCTGGCGCGCATCGTCTAGGTCGCCGGCGTCGGCACAGGCGATCGCGGCT
>DATDKX010000409.1:0-3452 GCA_036519615.1 Propionibacteriaceae bacterium | reverse complement strand
GCGAGTCGATGACGACGGGCATCACCACGTGGTGCAATCGGGCGACGATTTGTGGAGCCTGGCTGAGCGGTACTACGGAAATGGCCGAGATTGGCGCAAGATCGCGGCGGCAAATCCAACGGTGCTGACCGGTGGGCCTGATCGGCTGCAGGTTGGCTGGCGACTGAAGATTCCTGATCTTGACGATGATTCTCGGCTTGGGCGTCAGCGGATGATCACCGTACGCCGCGGCGATACCCTTTCATCGATTGCGGAGCGCGAACTTGGCGCCGCGTCACGCTGGACCGACATCTTCAGTGCCAATCGCTCTCAGCTCACTGACCCGGATGAACTCGCCGTAGGCATGCGTCTGGCCCTGCCGGAGCAGAAATGGTCGGAGGCCACGACTAAGGGCAAGGGCGATGATCGGCATCGTCACGGAGAAGTTTCACATCAGCCGCATGACCAGTCTGCGTCTCCCGTTGAGTCGTCCACCTCGTCGAGTCCGCCATCGACCGAGCCTCCAGGCGCGCCAAGCCAGGCGGCGCCAGCGGAGGAGTTGCCCACAAGCGCCGCCCCTGCGGTTGACCTTCTGGCGCTATCGCTGCTTGGGGTCGGCGGCTTATTGGCAGCCGGGGTGATCAGCGGGCTGGCGTGGCGGCGGCGCCTGCAGCTGCAAATCCGGCCGCAGGGCCGACGTATCGTCCACCCCCCGCCGCCGGCACAAGCTGTCGAGGTGATGCTTGGCCAGCGGCAACGACCCCTGAGCCTACGTGCCCTCGACCGCGCGATCCGGGCGATCGCGGCCCATTGCAAAGACGGGGGTGTCGCTCCACCACCACTACAGCTCGCCTTGATTAGTGAGAGCGAGATCGAGTTGCGACTGCGAGAGCCCTGCTCGAACGCCCCCGTTGGTTTTACCGTACGCGAGCGCTCTTGGTTTCTGGATCAGCATGATGTCGAGTACTTGAAATCTGTGCCAGGACTAGGCGAAGCCCCGCGTCCCTGGCCTGCCCTGGTCACGCTGGGCCGGGACAATCAAGATCGGGTAGTGCTTGGTGATCTTGAGGCTTTCGGGCTATTGGAACTTCAAGAAGGATCTCGATTCGCGGCAGCTGATCTGCTGGCTGCCATGGCCGTGGAACTCTCGTTTTCTCCATGGGCCGACGAAATGATCATTACCTTGGTAGGCGGCGGCGAGCGGCTACCCCAGGCACTTGGCAAGCACAATGTGATCCGCGTTGACGACTTCGACGGCTTGCTCGACCGGCTTGAGCAACGCGCCGCCGCGCAACGTGCGCATCGCCGGTATCAGGTGTTAAGTCAGCACCGCATTGATCCCGAACTGGCTGATCCATGGGCTCCCGAAATTGTCCTCGTAGAACAGGAACTGACCGTCTCCCAGCGCGCTCGGCTGCGTGCGCTTCTCGACTCCGAGCCGGGGGTCGCGATGGCTGCTGTCGTGACGGGATCGGCTCTTGGCGCTGCCTGGTCACTGCGTAGCGATGGAACATCGGCGGAGCGCCAAGTCATGCTAGAGCCCGCCGGCATCTGGCTATCGCCGCAATTGTTGGAGCCTGCCGAGGTGACCGCCGTAGTTGATCTCATCGAGGTCACGGGAAGCGAAGAGACAACACCGGCTCCCTGGTGGAGTGAGGTCGAAGTGCAGCCTGAACCGCCGCCCGACAACGTGACATACCTGGACAGCAGATTGACGACATGGGGGACAGCAGGCACGGCAGAAAGGGCCTTGATCATGGAGGCAGTGATGGACCCGGACTGGAGGGTCCACCATCCCATCCTCCGGCTGCTCGGTCCTATTGAGCTGATTGGTGCGACCGGTCCAGTACCGCCGCGTGCGGCCAAGCAGTGCCTGGAGTACTGCGCGTGGCTGCTGGAGAACCCGGGCAGAACGGCCCAGGCAATGGTTGCCGCACTTGCCGTAGCGGAGGGCACGCGGCGCTCCAACATGAGCCGGCTGCGCAGTTGGCTCGGCAGCAGCCCGGATGGAGAGGCCTACCTGCCGGACGCCTATACGGGCCGGATCAGCCTGCAGCCGGCCGTAAGTTCGGACTGGCAGCGCCTCCAGATCCTCACCTCGACCGGCGTCAATCACGCCAGCGATGACAGCCTCAAGGCGGCGCTCGAGTTGGTCCGAGGCGCTCCTCTCGCTGACGCTGCGCCGGGTCAGTGGCATTGGGCCGAGGAGCTACGGACCGACATGATCTCTTGCGTACGTGACATCGGCGTCGAGCTGGCCGACCGAGCGCTCCTCGTAGGTGACCTGGAACGGGCTCGCTGGGCAGCATCTCGTGCGTTGTTGGCCGCCCCGGGTGATGAGCTTTTGCTCGCGGCGCGGATCCGGACCGAGCACGCGGCGGGCAATCCAGCGGAAACGGAGCGGCTCACACTCCAACTCGCTGCCCAAGCTCGCACGCTCGGCGTCGACCTTGATCCGGAGACGGTCTCGCTACTGCAACGGGTCATGGAAGGACAGGTACGGGCGCGGCTCGCATAGGGAGCTGCCTCTATACAGTGATAACCGGAGCGAAACACGGCAGTGATTGCGCGAGCGGCGGTGATAGCTAAATGTCTGGCTGGCGACGCAGAGTGTTCGATTCTCCCGGCTTGACCCAGTCTCCCCCCGGGCCGCACCTCGCGAAGCTGGCACGGCGCTGGAGCCGCAAAATCTACGTGACCTCCTCTGGCTGGGACAACATCGGCGAAGTCCTGAGTTCGATGGGGGTGATGTTCGAGCCGTTCAGGGGCGCGTACGACTGTGATCTGCTGTTCATCAACTGCGGTACGAAAGATCGTTTAGACCCGGCAGGTCTGCATCGTTTCGTTGACGAGGGTGGGTGCGTGTATGCGTCAGACTTGACCAGCAGCTTGATCGCTAACGCATTCCCAGGAGTGTTTCGGTTTGGTGGTTCCGGTCGGCCTGGCATGGTCGCCGCGAACATCCTTGATCATGAGCTGCGGGAGGTCGTTGGAGGCTCCACCACCGTTCGCTTCGATATGACCAAGTGGTCGGTTCTTCAGGGGTGTCAAGGTGAGACCCTCGTCGAGGCGGCCCAGGGCACCGCGTACGCCGGGCGACCTTTGATGGTTGAGGTGGGGTTTGGAGATGGTGCTGTTTTCTTCACGTCTTTTCACAACCGGGCCCAGGTCACTGAACAAGAGAAAGTCCTGCTGCAGTTGCTGGTGTTAAAGCAGATAGGCACATGGTCGAAGACGAGTGTTGCTCAGGCGAGCAGATCGCTGGGGATAAGCCTGACAGCCTTGAAGCGGCCGACCGACCGCTGACCTGGCTTGCGCTCGCCGTGCAATGGTTCCGGCCTGGCGTGTGTTTGCGTACCGCCCTATTGGGTAGCATCGTCCTCTCGACGGAACAGCGGTGCTCCAGCTCTTTCTGTTTCGCAGTCCCAATGACAAGAAGGCCCCTATGACCGACAATCAGGGATCGACGGCGG
>DATDKX010000408.1:0-2276 GCA_036519615.1 Propionibacteriaceae bacterium | reverse complement strand
GATGATGTACCGCTGTTCCTGATTCGGGTGATGAACGGGCAATGGAGTTCCACGTCTCCCAGCACTTCGGGATCACGTTCCCCGTAGGGGCATTCGGGGTGGCAGGGTTCGGTTGGGGCGACAGCCACGGCCGTACTTGTAGTTCGAATGTTCACGAGCAGCAAGAACCAGTGCGTTCCACTCTGCGATTTGCCGAGGGAAGGCGGCAACACAATACGGTGAATCTTCAGGCCTCAAACTGCGAGGACTCCGACGTGATCAAAAGGGTCCCCGCCGCGCTCCGTTGGTCGCACAACGGCGTGCGCCTTCCAAACTGCTCACGGAGGAGCACACAATGAATAACGATCCTCTCCTTGTCGGCATAGGCAGCATCTTCCCGAACCAAAACTCATCAACAGCACCGACGGTTTGGGAAGAGGACACGAACCAGGGTGCTCTGCAAGGCATTCCGTCCGGGAGTGGTGCGATGCTCAGGCTGAGGAAACGCTCGAATAATCTGCAATTCCTGCCGGGAGGAGAGATCAACCCGTCTCCGGAACCCGCTCCCGTCTGCCTCATCGTCCAGAACATCCGAATGAACGCGGGCGTTAGCCAGCAGCTTTCACTCTCGCTGATGGGCAACAACGACCAAGCGGTGCAAGGGGAGGGCAGGTTTGGGGTTGTTGGTAGCGGAACTGCGACTGGTGTTGACGGTAGAGGGGCTGGAGCAGGGACTTTTGGCGTCGTAGGCGTTGGTGGAGTGGCAGGTGTCTGGGGCGGCAACAGTAGAAGCGGCGGAATGGGCGCTCGTAGGCGTGTCAGGTCCGATAAGCGGCGGCTCCATTCCGTTTGCTGGCCGATTTACCGGGCCTGTACGAGTCGATGGTCCCGTCACCGTCTTCGGGAACGTGTCCGTGATCGGAACCAAGTAGCCCCGGTGGATAGATCACCTTGACCAGGTAATGCGCGATGAATCCGTCGCGATACCCGGCCTCTCCGGCACGCTGGCGCAAGTCGTTCTCCAGCAACGTCAGTGGGCAGGTGAAGCCAGCGAACTCGACTAGAGCGCCGCAAATCACAGCGGGGATATGCGCCCAAATGATCAGCTGCCACCGCCAGGTGAGAAAGACGCCACCCACGATAAAGCCGATGATCAGCAGATGGACGACCACCACGAGGTCAGCGCCAACCCGGTACCACATCAAGTCACCCTGCCGAGAGGCCATACCCAGTCCACAACAGATCGAACGCCAGATCGGCTCGCGTCCGCGATTGTGCACTATTGCCGCGATGGCGGCCGCCTGGCGCCCGTATCGCCCAGGGCGATTGGCCCGATCGCTTTACGTATGACGACCGATGACCCACGGGCTAACGGGACGAGTTCCCGCGCGAACATTGCACAGACGGAACCTTGTGCGGGGCACGCCCTGCTAAGTCGAGTGGCCGCGATCCGAGCTGTCGGCGGTTTGCGCCGCCGCTTAGGCGGGTCTGCCGCCCAAACTCACCGGTGCCCCGGCCCGCTGTTCGGGACCTCTCTCCGACCTAGGTCGCCGCATCTGCAATTTCAAACGATCCTGAGCATCTTGCTCAATTGGTCACGGACCGGGTCGTCGATCCTGGTGCTGGCAGCACCACGACGGCATGGACCTCAGCAGCCAGGAATGCGGCGGACGGCGTAGCCCTGGTGCTGGAGGGCGGCGATGACGTGCGGAAGGGCTGCCACGGTCTCGGAGCGGTCACCGCCGCCGTCGTGCATAAGAACGATGCTGCCCGCCCTGACGCTGGGGCCGGTGGCCGCCTGGACGATGCGCTTGGTGCCGGGTCGGCTCCAGTCCCGGGTATCGATCGTCCACAGCACTTGCCGAAGACCCTGTCGGCTCAGGATGCGTTCCACGGTCCGGTTGGTCGCGCCGTACGGCGGCCGCACGCATCTGCTTCGCGGTCCGTGGGCGAGCTGCCACTGGATCTGTCTCGGCGTCAGCGCAGCCAAATCGGGATGGTTGTATGTGTGATTGCCGATATTGCTGCCCTCGGCCCTGATCTGGGCCGCCTCTGTGGGGTGCTGGGCTTGTCGGAAGCCGAGCTCGAAGAACGTGGCCGTGGAGTGCGTGGCTCGCAGAACGTTGAGGATCGCCGGGGTGAACTGGCTGGGTCCGTCGTCGAAGGTCAGATATACCGTGCCGCCTCGCTTCGCCAGTGGCTCGTCGCCTTGCCGGAATCGCTCCTTGCGGGAGGCGCGGGCGGGTGGTGAGTTATCCGGCCGGGCTGGGTGCGGCGCACGCGGGGCTTGCGCTGAT
>DATDKX010000407.1:0-4599 GCA_036519615.1 Propionibacteriaceae bacterium | reverse complement strand
CCCGATGAGCCGCAGCTGACGATCAAAGCGTGGGCGGCGAACGCCGGTGACAACTTCTATGCCACAACCGTCCAGGAGCTGGCTGGCACGAGCGAGTCTGCCGGGTACGGCCCGCCATACAACACCGCCGGCACCGGACTGTCCGTCGGGCCGCTGGCGCCTCAGAGGTGGTTCGGCGTCACGCATCCGGTCGACCCCGCCAGGGACTTCGTCATCACGCCACTGCACTCTCAACAGCAGCCGGCTGATGTGGCAGCAGCCCTCAAGCGCTGGGACGCGGCCAGCCCCGACCGGCAGACCGCCTGGGCCACCACGTTCGACACTGCGCTGACCGACGCCGACGACGATCTCACCAAGGTCCCCAAAGGCGACTACGGACCCGTACCCGCGCTGGCCAAGGGCCTGACCGCGATGGCCGTGAGCGGCGCGCTGGACGGTGTCCTGATGGCGCAGGGCGGCTTCTACCAGACGGACTTCACCAAGCAAATCCTGTTCCTCGGCGACGGCTCATATCTCGACGATGCCGCAACCGCCGCACACCTGCAGGGCAACACCTGGGGAATGATGAACGAAACCGGCAGCTATCCCGGCCAGGCATGGCTGTGGCTGTACTCGTTCTGGTACCAGATTCCGCAGTTCAACTCCGACAACCCCGACGACTACCTCACCAGCCACGCAGATGCCATCATCTTCTACATCATGGCCGTACTGTCGCTCGGACTCTTGTTGCTCCCCTTCATTCCCGGCCTGAAATCCATCCCCCGTTGGATCCCGCTGCACCGGCTGATTTGGCGAGACTATTACCGCCGGCAATCAGCTAATACCTCCGGCGCTGATGGTGGCGATTCATCAAGCGACGCCGGCGGGAGCCGGTAGAGCGGAACCCGAACCTCCTCCCGAAACCGATCGCGCGCCCATTGTCGATGCCCCACTCGTACGGCACGATGGTCGCGGCTCGCCAGGGTCGCGGCTGCCTCGACGGGTCGCCAGCACACGCCCGTGCCACGTGCCTTAGGGACGACATATAGCCCGAAGATCTCACTCGCCGAGGGTTCGGGGGGTATGGTCCCAAACTGGCGATCTCTTGCGGACGCTCGTCCCGTTCGGCGAGGAGATGCTGGGACCGGTCCATCCGATCACGCCAGAACTGCTCATCCGGGTCGGCCTGTCAACAAGGCCAACTCACAGATCACGCCTGTCACCGTATCGACCATCGGCAAGTCGTGGCGTAGGCGGACGGTTTCGGCGACCACGTAGGCATCCTTCGCCGGTCTTGCGCTCACGGTGTAAGCGGCGCTCATCGTGTCACTCGCCCGGACGCGTAGAACACCGGGGCTTCCGCCGTTCGGTGGTGACGACGCGGCGTTTCAACGGCGGGGACCGGTGAACCGTCTGCCCGGCTGAGACGTTCGTGAATGCATAACTACTTGTTTCGAAAGGAACAGCAATGAAGCCTATGCGCGGGCTGATTCTCATCGCCGCCGCTGCAACCCTGGCCGGTTGCAGTGGCGAGAGTAGCAATCCCGCAAACACCGCCGTCCCATCCACTTCGGCCAGCGCTACGGCGGCCGCACCAGGAACGGCGATGGCAGTCGCCGAGTCGGAATTCACGATCACCCTGCCGTCTAAAACCCTCACCGCTGGGACCTGCACCTTCAACGTGACCAACAAGGGCAAGTTCGCCCACAACCTCACCGTCGACGGCGCCGGCGTACAAGACAAGGCCACCCCCACCCTCGCACCCGGAAGCACCGGCGACCTCACGGTTTCCCTTCAGAAAGGCTCCTATGAGTTCTATTGCTCCGTGGACGGTCATAAAGAGATGGGAATGGACATCACGGTCCAGGTGACATGACCCAACGTCCGGTGGCTCATCGGGGTGAAGGATGACCGGCTGCTCAAAGAAGATTCGTACCGGATGCCGGGGCTTCGACAAGGAGCCGGCCGTCCTCGGCGCGGCCAGCTACTTCTGGTTGGAGGAATATCGAGCTTCGCTTCGTACCTACTCCGTCGACGAACTTCTGCCCGACACAGGCCATTGGCCTTCAACGAAGCAACCCGAGTCAGAGCCGGGGACTTCCTTGCGCGCACCTACCCCATCGCCACCTGGTCATCTAAGCCTCGCTAGCCAGTAGCACACTCAGAGGTCAGGACGAGCGACGACCAAACACCAGGTACGCGATAGGCCCGACAGGCTGAACGACGCAACCGAGAACCCAGAGAGGTTTGGGACCGCGCACCTGCGCACGCGGACGCCGGGCCAAGTCCACAAGCGACACGGTGGTCAATACGACCTCAATCGCCGTGCCAGCGAGGATGGCCGCTTGTTGGCCTCTGGTGAAGTCGTTCCACTGCTTCTTGGTAGCCACGATTGTCACGCTACTCCGAACGGCTGGACGCGTCGGTCTGGACAGGCCGCCTGCCATTGCTGCTGTGTTGCACAGGTCAGCTGCAGCGTAGGCGCTGGCCTCGCCGTATGAGCAGTTTAAGTTCAGAACCTGGCTCAATTTGGGCGCATCGGTCGCGACTGACCACAACGCACCGCCCGATTGCTGTCGGGACGAATGCCACCGCGTGCATCAGGATCGGTGGAGCCAGGTTAAGGGCGACGGCCTGTAAAGCCGTCAATGATGCTTGCGGACCGAGGAACTGCGGCAGTACCGCGAGGTAGAGCCCAGCACTTTGGGATTGGTGATGTTCGAGAGAAACCCTTGCCGCCAGTCGGCGACCGCCGCCGCCCTTTGGTTGTCCGGATCACCCCTCGACCGGCGGATAACGCCAGGACACGGCCGAACGCAGCGATGCTCCTGAGGTCTTGGGGATGACGCCAGATACCCAGCGCCACCATTCGTCGGCCTCGGGCCGGGGAGCCGGTCCCCGCGGAGAGCACCGTGCACACGGTTACCGAGGGCCGCGGTGGGCCCGCGGCCCGGGTGGCCGCGGCCGTGGGCGTGCTCAGCGGGGGTGAGTTCGGACGGCAATTCTTCTCTTGCTCTCGGACGAGCTAATGCATGGTTACCAAATCATGCAGGCAATGAGCGAGCGTACTGGTGGAGCTTGGCACCTGAGCTGGGGAGCGATCGATCGCACGATTGCCCAGCTCGAGGACGAAGGTCTGGTGATGACTCGGGAGGAGGGCCGGCCGCCGCTTGGTCACTTCACATCCGTGGGGCGTGGACGGCTGGAGGAGCGTAGCGCACAACTAGGCGACCTGTTCGCCGACTTCGCGGATGCCTCGTTGGCGCGTGCGCACGCTTCACAGCTAGCTGACAGGTTTAGCACGGCTGAGGCTCAGCCAAGGTTTTGATGATGAAAACCTGCCGACGAGGAGCAAGCGTCATGTCCGTCGCATCGAGGTGGTCAGCGTGACTGCGCTGGCCACTGCCCCGCCCGCCGCGTCGGGGGCGCCACCGCTGCAGCTTGATAAGGATGCCGCCGTCGACCGAACCGTTCGGCTAGTGACGGGGCTGACGGTTTGGCTGGGTTTGTTGCTGGTCACCTACTGGTGGGTTGCGAACGGCGGTGTAACTGATCTTGCCCACTGGGAGAGTGGGCTCACCTCACTGGGTCGAATCACTGGTTTGTGGTCGGCCGATCTGCTGCTGGTACAGGTGCTGCTGATGTCGCGGCTGCCCCCGCTGGAGCACGCTTTCGGCCGGGACCGGCTGGCCCGGATCCACCGTGTGGTCGGTCTTCTGTCTTTCTCTTTGTTGATCACTCACATCGTGTTGATCATCGCCGGCTATGCCTCCGGCCAGTGGTCGGCCGTGCTGTCAACAGTTTGGGATTTGATCACCAATTACGGCGGCATGCTGCTGGCGGTCGCGGGGACCGTCTGTTTGATGATGGTGGTGATAACCAGTGTGAAGGCCGCACGGCGGCGGCTGCGGTATGAGTCGTGGCATCTGTTGCATCTCTACGGCTACCTCGGCGTCGGATTGGCGCTGCCTCATCAGCTGTGGACTGGACAGGAGTTCCTGCAGTCGGCGGCAGCGACGGTCTACTGGTGGACGCTGTGGGCAGCTGCTGCTGGCACCGTCGTGCTGTGGCGGGTCTGGTTGCCGCTGTGGCGCAGCGCGCGCTATCGGCTGCGGGTCGCCGGGGTGGTTAGCGAATCGTCTGACGTGGTGTCGGTCTACCTGACCGGGCATCGATTAGACCGGCTGCCGCTACGGGCCGGGCAGTTCATCAACATCCGATTCCTGAGCCGGCCGGGATGGACCCGCGCCAACCCGTTCTCGCTTTCCATCGCGCCTAATAGCCGCACGCTGCGGATCACCGCAAAAGCGCTCGGCGAGGGCAGCACACGATTGGCGTACCTGCGGCCGGGCACATGGGCGCTGTTCGAAGGCCCGTACGGACGCCTCAGTAGCCGGGCGCGTACGCAAGAAAGGTGCTGCTCGCTAGCGCCGGAGTTGGCATCACCCCGCTGCGGGCCCTCGCGGAAGGACTGGAGTACGCGCCGGGGGAGGCGATCATGCTGCAGCGTTACACCGCCGAGCCGCTGTTTAAAGGTGAGCTAGAGACGCTGGCGGCACACCGAGGTCTGCATGTTGTAGATCTGCCAGGCCCACGCCACACGTCGACCTCGGTCTTAGG
>DATDKX010000406.1:0-6655 GCA_036519615.1 Propionibacteriaceae bacterium | reverse complement strand
GCTCGGGCTCGACGAGGCCGAGGTCAAGGCGGCCCTCGACCAGGTGCGTGCCGATTATGCGGCGAAAGGGCCTGCTGCGCTGGACCCGTGGCTGGACAAAGCGGTCGAGGCAGGCGTTTTGACTCAGGATGAAGCAGACGCTCTGCGCGAGGCGGTTGAGCAGGGCGGGATCAATCTCGGTCCCAGGTGACTGCCGCAGCTAACGGCTGCTGCTCATGATCTTGGCAAGATCCGCACTCCGCTGGTTGCTGAAGATGTCCTCCAACGTCACCAGCTCGCCGTCAGGTCCGGTTAGTGGCACTCGCCAGTTCGGATACTCATCGATGGTGCCGGGCTGATTCTGCAACTGGCGCTCCCCCACGGCGTCGGTAAGCGAGAGGCACAGCAATCGGGCAGGCGTCCACGTGAGATAGCGGTGAAGGGCTTCGACAGTTTCGTCGACGTCCGCGTCAGGCTCCAGGGCACCACGTGTGCGAAGGTTCTCCAGCCACGCCTGACGGTCGGCTTCATCGGCTTCTAATTCCTCATCCAGCGAGCGAGTCAGAATGCCCAGCTGATCACGAAGCCTGACGTGATCACCGACCAGATAACCAGCAGTAGGCGGCAGATCATGGGTCGTGACCGAGGCCAAGCAGTACTCGCGCCACTTCTCCGGCGGCAGCGGCCTACCGTCGCCGTCCCAGTCGAATTCGAACCACAAGATTGACGTTCCCAGGATGCCGCGCTCCCGCAGATAGTCGCGGACCCATGGCTCCACAGTGCCGAGGTCTTCGCCAACCACCACAGCACCTGCCCGGTGGGCTTCCAGCGCGAGAATGCCGATCATGGCCTCGTGGTCGTAACGCACGTAGGTGCCCTGCGTGGGGTGGGCACCCCGGGGAACCCACCACAGCCGAAAGAGGCCGATCACATGATCAACACGCAGGCCGCCGGCATGCCGCAAGATCGTGGACACCATCTCGCGAAACGGCGCATACGCTGTTGCGGCTAGGCGATCAGGCCGCCACGGCGGCTGATTCCAGACCTGGCCTCGCTGGTTGAACGGATCCGGCGGGCAGCCAACCGAGACGTTTTTTGCGTAGCTGTCCTGCAAGCTCCAGGCATCCACGCCACGCGGACTGACACCGACAGCCAGATCATGCATCACCCCAAGCGCCATGCCGGCGCGTAGCGCCGCCTGCTGGGTACCCGCCAGCTGCTCCTCCATCAGCCACTGCAGCCAGCAGTGGAAGTCGATCGTGGCAGCCTTCGCAGCAGCGAAGGCAGCAACCGCCGGTGATTGCGGATCTTGTAGCTCGGCCGGCCACTGCTTGAAGTCGGCGCCATGCTCCTCCGCCAGCGCTGCCCAGGCGGCATACCTCTCCAGACCGGGCCCGCCTCGGCGTCGATATGCCGCCAGTGAGGCCTCCCGTCCCGGCGTACGAGGCACTGAGAAGATGATCTTGAGTGCAGCGCGCTTGGCATTCCATGATCGATCACGATCAATCCGCGTCGCCTGGCCGAGGTCGGCAACCAGCTGGCTTCTGATCTTGTCAATATCCTCCCGCTGCCCCGGGCTTGCTACTGCGTATTCAGGAATCCGTTCCAGTCGCAGATAGACAGGATTGGCGAAGCGGCGACTGCTCGGCAGGTACGGCGACGGCTCCATGGGTGGCACCGGCTCGGCCGCATGCAGAGGGTTGATCAGCACAAAATCCGCCTGGTGTTCGGCTGCTGACCACACCGCCAGATCCTCAAGATCAGTCAGGTCGCCGACCCCCCAGGACTGCTGGGATCGGACGCTATAGAGCTGCGTGGTGAATCCCCACCCGCGATGTGCTCCCATCCGTTCCGGAAAACCGAGCCACAGCGGCGTAATGATCAAGGGCATTGACGCCTGCCGCTCGCCGCTGCGGGCCTTCAGCAGGTGGTAGCCGAGTGGCAGATCATCGGGAATCTCGAACGAGGCCTCACCTACCCAGCCTTCATCGATCTGACGAGGCGGCGTCCAGTTCTCTTGCTGCCGTAGTTGGTGGCGGCTTTCGCCAGTCTCGAGTTCGATCCAGGCGGTGACCGGATCACCGTGCGGCACGTGTACCCACACGGAGGCGGTGCGACGTTCCCGAATCACCATGCACGGGGGCAACATCTGCGTCCAGGGATAACGGTGATAGGTGGCCAACGCGCCAGCCGCAGCCTCTGGTGTGGACGCGTCAACGTCGAGAGCCGCGAGCATTGCGACGACTGTCTCGCGATTCACCGGGACGTGTCGATCCTGCCAATCCCAGTACTCGGTGGCCACGCCGAATACCTCAGCCAGGTCGTAGAGAGACGAGTCCAGTTCTGCCACGGCCCCAATCTTGGCAGGTATCACAGCCGTTGAGCGGCGAGCTGTCCGCACGCGCCATCGATCTCTCGACCTCGCGTGTCACGCACCGTGACGGGTACACCTCGGGTCTGGAGTCGACGGACGAACTCGTCTTCGTCGCTGCGTCGAGAAGCGGTCCAGACTGAACCGGGCGTGGGATTCATCGGGATGAGATTCACGTGTACCCAACCCCAGTTGCCACGGCGGCGCAGCACCTTGGCAAGCCGCTCGGCGCGGAAGGCTTGATCATTGATATCGCGAATCAGGATGTACTCGATCGAGACGCGACGCTTGGTCGACTTGGCATACTCCCAGGCCGCGTTGATCACTTCTTCGACGTTCCAACGGGTGTTGATCGGCACCAGCTCATCGCGCAGCTCGTCATCAGGCGCATGCAGGGACAGCGCCAACGTCAGTGGAATGCCCTCGGCGGCAAGCTGCTGGATCCGCGGTACCAGGCCGACTGTCGACACCGTGATACCGCGAGCACTTAGCCCGAGACCGTCAGGAGTTGGGGTGATCAATTGACGAATCGCTCCCAAGACCGCCTTGTAGTTGGCCAATGGCTCGCCCATTCCCATAAAGACGACATTGCCAACCCGCCCGGAGCCGCCAGGAATCTGGCCGCGGCGCAACTTACGCTCGCCATCCATCACCTGCTCGACGATCTCCGCGGTGCTCATGTTGCGTTGCAGGCCGGCCTGGCCCGTTGCGCAAAACGGACAGGCCATTCCGCAACCAGCCTGACTTGAGACACACATCGTGACCCGGTCCGGGTAACGCATCAACACGCTCTCGACGAGTGCACCGTCGTACATCCGCCATAAGGTCTTGACCGTGGTGTCGCCGTCGCATCTGAGCTCGTGGACTGGCGTCAGCAACCGCGGCACGAACTTTGCAGCCAGCGCCTCACGTACGCCACTGGGAAGGTCGGTCCACTCGGCCGGGTCGTCTCGCAAACCCTCGAAGTAATGTACCGAGAGCTGCCTCGCCCGGTAGGCACGCTGACCCATCGCTTCGACGTACTCGCGACGTTGTGCGGGATTTAGATCGGCCCAGTGACGTGGAGGCTGTCCACGACGAGGCGCCTCAAACACCAGCGGCAGGTTCATCCGCCCGGGACAAACACATACATGATGAGCCACGCTACGGGGGCAGCAACGAGTAGTGAGTCAAGGCGATCCATGACTCCGCCATGCCCTGGCAGGAATGAGCTCATGTCCTTGATGCCAAGATCTCTTTTGATCATCGATTCGATCAGGTCGCCGCACGTGCCCACTGCGACCAGACTGACTCCCAGAATGATGCCCACCCAGAACCGCACGTCGAGAGCGAAGATCGCCATACAGATGCCGGCTGCGGTACCCAAAATCAGGGATCCGGCCACGCCTTCCCAGGACTTCTTCGGACTGATCTTGGGCGCCATTGGATGCTTGCCGAACAGCACTCCGGCGATATAGCCACCGGTGTCGCTCATCACCACGATCAGCAGAAAGGTCACCACCCGCGCAACACCTTGCCCTTCGGCAAGCATCAAAGCCGCGAACGAGCCCAGCAACGGCACGTAGGCGATGATCAACAGACTGGCGGCGGCGTCGCTGACAAACCCGGCCACGCCCTTCGGCATTCGCCAGATCAGGCTGGCCAGCACCGTCAAAGCCAGCGACGCCAACAGCACGCTGGTCGTGGAGAAGACCACCGGCTCCTGCCGCCCCGCGAAAAAGGAGCCAAATGAGATCGCGACGCTGCCGACAGCAATCGGAATGATCGCCGATGTCATGCCCTGCTTCTTCAGTGCCTCATGCAGCTCCACCGAAGCCAGCACGAGTGCGACAGCGACCAACACAACGAAGGCGGGCTTGAGGTAGAGCAAGCTGAGCACGACGTACGCGCCAAGTCCGACTCCGATTGCTATCGCGGCCGGCAGGTTGCGGCCGGCGCGGCCATGCGTCTCCGCAGGCACGGCCGGTGACTCAGTCATCAGACCTCGAGTAATTCGGCTTCCTTATGCTTCAGAACATCGTCGATAGCGTCGGTGTGCTTCCGGGTGGCGGCGTCCAGTTGCTTCTCAGCCCGCACCACCTCGTCTTCACCGACTTCCTTGTCCTTGACCATCCGGTCCAGGGCCTCCTTGGCTGTCCGGCGGGCGCCGCGGACCGACACGCGAGCCTCTTCGGCCTTATGTCTGGCCAATTTGATGTATTCCTTGCGCCGCTCCTCAGTGAGCTCCGGAAGGGTGATTCGAATGCTGGTGCCGTCGTTGGACGGATTTACGCCGAGATCTGAGTTGCGGATTGATTTCTCGATGCTGCTCAAAGAGTTCTTGTCGTACGGCGTGATCAGCATGACGCGAGCGTCTTGGGCGTGAAAGGTCGCCAGTTGCTGGAGGGGAGTGGGCGCACCGTAGTAGTCGGCGGTCAACTTGGCGAAGATCGCCGGGTGAGCCCGACCGGTACGAATGGTTGCGAACTCCTCCTTGGCGTACTCGACTGCATTCGCCATCTTTATCTCGGCTTCGCGCATGGTGTCGGCGATCACAGGTGTCTGCTCCTTAGGCGTGGACGATCGTACCGATTTTCTCACCCGACACCACGCGGACGATTGTGCCGTCCGTATCGAGGCTGAAGAAGATCATCGGCAGTTTGTAATCGCGAGCCATGCTGATCGCGGTCGCATCGGCAACCTTGAGGTTTTGCGCGAGGTACTCGTCGTAGGTGAGCTCGTCGAACTTGATCGCGTCCGGGTGTTTGCGGGGATCAGCCGAATAGACGCCGTCGACGCCCTGCTTGCCCATCAACAGCACCTCAGCGCTGATTTCGAGGGCTCGCTGTGCCGCTACGGTGTCAGTGGAGAAGTACGGCATGCCCGAACCGGCGCCGAAGATGACCACGCGGCCCTTCTCAAGATGCCGCTCGGCGCGGCGCGGGATGTAGGGCTCGGCCACTTGTCCCATCGTGATCGCGGTCTGGACGCGGGTTTGAACGCCGACCTTCTCCAAGAAATCCTGCAGGGCCAGGCAGTTCATCACCGTGCCCAGCATGCCCATGTAGTCGGCCCGGTCGCGCTCCATACCGTGCTGTTGCAGCTCCGCGCCACGGAAGAAGTTGCCGCCGCCCACCACGACCGCGACCTGGACACCCATCTGAACGACAATGCCGATCTGCTTGGCAAGTCCTGCCACAACATCGGGATCGACGCCGACCTTTCCGCCACCGAAGACCTCACCCGAGAGCTTCAACATCACGCGCTTGTACGGACCATTCACGCCTCGGGTTCCCCTCTCTGCTGTGGGAGCTGCTCGCGCAATGCCGACGCTCCCAGCTCTCCGTTGTGCCAGCTGCTTATGCGCCGGCCGCCTCGAACCGTACGAACCGCAGCACCTTGATGCCTGCCTCGTCGAGCTGCTTGCCGAAGGAAATCTTGTGATCGATCACTGAGGGCTGATCGAGCAGCGCAACGTCTTTGAAGTAGGCGTTCAGGCGACCTTCGACGATCTTGGGAAGGGCTTGCTCAGGCTTGCCCTCCTCCTTCGCCGTCGCCTCCGCAATCCGCCGTTCGTTCTCCACGAGTTCGGCCGGAACATCGTCACGGCTGATGTACTGCGGTCGCATCGCCGCAATCTGCATGGCGGCGCCGCGAGCGGCAGTCGGGTCAGACCCCTCGTATTCGACCAGCACCCCGACCTGGGGAGGAAGATCAGAGGCTCGGCGGTGCAGATAAACCACGGTCTGGCCGTCAAAGTAGGCGACCGCGCTCACCTCGAGCTTCTCGCCGATCTTGCCCGCCAGCTCGTCAACCGCCTCCTGGACAGTCTGGCCGGACGGCAGGAGTGCCGCATTCGCAGCCTCCACGCTGTCGGCCTTGCTCGCCGCCACAGCCTTCACCGCGTCGGCCGCTAGCGACTGAAACGCCTGATTCTTTGCCACAAAATCGGTTTCGGCTCCCAGCTGGAGCAACGCACCGTCGACTGAGGCCACCAGTCCGTTCGTTGCCAACCGTTCTGCGCCGCGCTTGGCCGCCTTGGCCTGGCCGCTAACGCGCAGAATTTCAATCGCCTTGTCAAAGTCGCCATCAGCTTCGCTCAGTGCCCGCTTGCAGTCCATCATGCCTGCGCCGGTCGCGTCACGAAGCTTCTTTACTTCAGCAGCGGAAATCGTTGCCATGAGTTGGATGGTCCTCGTTCTCGTATTGGTGGGGAGTCTCAGCTGTGGGTCGACCCAGTGGCTGGGTTGTAGACGTTTTCGGGGTCTGGATTGTCGGACTGCAGCTCCAGATCGAGCTCCTTGTCCGCTTCCTCCTCCGCCTCGA
>DATDKX010000405.1:0-21335 GCA_036519615.1 Propionibacteriaceae bacterium | reverse complement strand
GTCAGGGCGTTCCGCTTGGTGCAGCAGTACCCGATCCGGAGATCTTCGCTGAGGAGTCGGATCGGACGGCCGCGATGAAGGCCCTGGAGTACATGGCTCTTAAACCGGGCCAGAGGATGCGCGACATCCGGGTGGACACAGTGTTCCTTGGCTCCTGTACCAACGGGCGAATCGAGGATCTGCGCGCCGCGGCCGGTGTCATCAAGGGCCACCAGGTCGCCGAGAACGTACGGATGCTGGTCGTTCCCGGCTCCGCCCGAGTCCGCTTGCAAGCCGAGTCCGAGGGTTTGGACGTGATCTTCAAAGATGCCGGAGCCGAATGGCGGGCCGCCGGTTGCTCCATGTGTTTGGGTATGAATCCTGATCAACTCTCTCCCGGCGAACGGGCCGCATCTACCTCGAATCGAAACTTCGAGGGCCGGCAAGGTAAGGGCGGTCGGACGCACCTGGTGTCACCACTGGTCGCCGCGGCGACTGCGGTAACCGGCACCCTGAGCTCTCCAGCCGATCTCTCCGGGACACGATGATCATGGATGCCTTCACCACCCACACCGGCACCGCGCTTCCACTACGGCGCAGCAATGTCGACACCGACCAGATCATTCCCGCCGTCTACCTGAAGCGAGTGACCAAGACCGGCTTCGAGGACGGCTTGTTCGCGGCTTGGCGCAACGACCCCAACTTCGTACTGAACCTGCCGCAGTACGCCGGGGCAACGATCTTGATCGCCGGCCCCGACTTCGGCACCGGCTCCTCGCGTGAGCACGCGGTCTGGGCACTGCAGAACTATGGGTTCAAGGTCGTGATCGGGTCACGGTTCGGCGATATCTTTCGCACCAATTCCGGAAAGGCCGGGTTGCTGATCGCAGTCCTCGACCAGAAGATCATCGAAGAGCTCTGGGACTACGTTGAGGAACATCCCGCTGCGCCGATTACGGTCGACCTTGTCGAGCGGCAGATCACCGCCGAGGGTTTCCATGCCTACTTTGAGATCGATGACTACACCAGATGGCGGCTGCTTGAGGGCCTGGACGATATCGGGTTGACGCTGCGCCATGTTGATCACATCGATGCGTTCGAACGCAACCGGTCGGCGCACAAGCCCAAGACGCTGCCGGCAAAGGTCGCAAGCGACAGTTAGTACGGCATTCGATCCTGTTTTTCCTTACAAGACACCAAAATGTGCAACCTAAGTGATTGTCTGGCTGCGCGATCTTCCCTAGCGTTGGGCCTGCAGGCGTACGGTACGCTGCCCAAGTTCCCAGCAAGCTTGGAACCGCATCAAGAAGGGAAGCTGTGAACAAGGCTGAATTGATTCAGGCGGTGGCTGCCTACTACGACGGCAGCAAGACCGAAGCAGCCAAGGCCCTTAATGCCGTGGTGGAAACCATCACCTACAAGACTGCAGCTGGGGAGAAGGTCTCGATCACCGGGTTTGGCGTTTTCGAGAAGGTGCCTCGTTCGTCACGGATGGTGCGTAACCCTCGTACCGGCGAGCGCAAGCGCGCCAAGGCCACGGCTGTTCCACGCTTCCGTGCGGGTTCGGACCTCAAGGCTTATGTCTCAGGAGCCAAGAAGGTGCCCAAGGCGCCCGCCAAAAAGGCGACCAGCAAAGCAACGAGTGGCAGCGCAGCAACATCGAAGACTGCAGTGCCGGCGAGCAAAAGGGTTTCGAGAGTTCCGGCCAAGAAGACCACGACGACGGCTAAGAAGACCGCAAGCAAGCGTTAGTTCTGCTGGTTTGATTGCTCCGCTCGCTGCCCTCGCTCCACGCGGCTACAGCCAGGCCGATAGGACTCGGCCCTCGGCTTCCACTGAGTGGAGCCGTTGGCCCACCCTGGCATGCCGAAGCTCGTGGCTAAGTGCTTCAGTTGGCAGAGCGATCCGCCTTCCAGAGGCCGTCACCGCTAGCTGCTCTCCCTCTGCAGTACGCCACTGCGTGGCAGTGATCAACTCGTAGTGACCGAGGCGACCCGTTCCATGATCGACAAGTGCTCCAGTTGCCTGACCTACGCCTAGTCCAATCGCCACTGCGAGATCGGCTTCAGTATCGACATCGCGCCGGGCGTCAGCAATCGGCGATCCGATCGCTGTCGTGGATAAGTTCGCCGCACCTGAGGCATAGTGGGCCGCCGCTGAGCGCCCCTGGAACTGCGGTGCTAGCTCGACATTGTGCGCGACCAGGAAGGTGGTGCCTACGCCGGAGGCATCCGCAACGAAGGATCGATGATGAGCTCGCGAGGCATCGAGGATCTGGAGTATGGAGGCGGGGCGCAACGCGGGAAGATCACCCACACATGCCACGATCGTGGTAAATCCCTGGGCTTGAAGGGCCTTTGCGCCCCAGCTGAGAGCCGAATTCATGCCCACATGACCCGACTCACTGATCACTTCCACAGGGAGTCCTACTCGGCGAAGTTGCGTCTCCAATGCAGGCTGTTCGCTGACAACCAGCACATGCGGCAACGCCTCAGACAACGCGGCGAGGGTATCCCGCGCCATCGTCCAGGCGAGCCGTCGCCGCAAGGGATCCGGCACCGCGAGCCGAGATTTTGCATGCGTTGCTGGTTTGAGCGCCAGCACACCTGCAGCAGGTGGTGCCGCCATCACGTGGAGTTGATCTCGCTATGCACTCTGACGAACGCCTCCCACAACGTCGCGCGGATCGCGCGTTCTGCGACGCTGCGCATCGCGCGGATCGATGCTGCCATGATCCCGTAAGGTGAAGCCACTCAAGGCCGGGCGAATCAGTCCGAGCTGACGTCAGGCGAGCCTGGATCAGCAGAATCTGCCCGGATATCGAGACGAGGTGTTGATGGCCGAGACGCCCGCCGCGGGTCGGCAGACGGTGCTGAGGCCACTGTCAGAGGCGAATCACGAGCCGGGCGCGCAGACGATCTCAACCGTCGTCAGCATTCTGCACGCGATCATGAAGCCGCTGACGATGCGGGACTGGCGATATCAGGAAAAGGTGCCGCAGACCCGAGGAGTGATCTTCGTCGCGAACCACATCTCCAACGTCGACCCGCTGGCGGTCGGTCAGTTTCTTGCTTTCTCCGGGCGCTGGCCGCGTTTCCTGGCGAAAGCATCGGTGTTCCAGATTCCAGTGATCGGGCGCATCATTGCTGCTTG
The DNA here is from genome assembly GCA_036519615.1 of Propionibacteriaceae bacterium. Taxonomy (GTDB): domain Bacteria; phylum Actinomycetota; class Actinomycetes; order Propionibacteriales; family Propionibacteriaceae; genus Microlunatus. The sequence goes on along the minus strand of DATDKX010000405.1, from coordinate 18,203 downwards.
TGGGCAAATCCCCGTTCAGCGTGGCTCTGCACAATCCAAGGACGCGCTCAGCGCCGCGGCTCGGGCGATTGACCAGGACCGCGCCTTGGTGATCTATCCCGAGGGAACGATCACCTATGATCCGCAGCTGTGGCCGATGAAAGGCAAAACGGGTGCTGCCCGGCTGGCCTTTCAGACGGGCTGCTCGGTCGTACCGATCGGGCAGTGGGGTGCTCAGGAGCTGATGCCCGGTCGCAAGCCACGCTTCCCGAAGCTGTTTCCTCGCAAGACTCTGCGAGTCGCGGCAGGCGATCCGGTACCGCTCGATGATCTTGGTAGCAACCATGTCAGTGCTGCGATGCTTGACGAGGCTACGACCCGCATCATGGACGCCATTACTGTCTTGGTTGCTGAGCTGCGCCAGGAAAGGCCGCCCGCGCACCGCTACGATCCGCGGACAGATATGACAACCGGAGATCAACGGTGACCACCGCCGAGACTGCACAGACGCCGGCGCGGATTACGATCATGGGCTCAGGATCCTGGGGCACCGCCTTTGCTCTCGTAGTTTCCGATGCCGGAAATCAGGTGACCCTCTGGGCACGACGTCCGGAACTTGCGGACAAGATCAACTTCGACCATTGCAACCCCGACTACTTTCCCGACCTTGCGCTGCCGGAGTCTTTGAAGGCCGTCAGCGATCCTCAGCAGGCGATGAGTGGAGCCGACTTTGTCGTGCTGGCGGTGCCTTCTCAATCGCTGCGCAGCAACCTCAGTCAGTGGCAGATTCCCGAAAACGCCATCGTGGTGAGCCTGGCAAAGGGCATCGAGCTCGGCAGTGGGTTGCGAATGAGCGAAGTGATCGCCGAAGCCGGCCAGATTGCTCCGGAGCGCGTTGTGGTCGTCACCGGCCCAAACCTGGCTCGGGAGATAGCCGAACGCCAGCCATCAGCCAGTGTGGTTGCCAGCGTCTCGCCTGCGACCGCCGAGGCTTTTCAGGCGGTATGCCACACTGCGCGTTTCCGGGCGTACACCAATACCGACGTGATCGGCTGCGAGCTAGGCGGGGCGACTAAGAACGTGATCGCCCTGGCAGTCGGCATGGCGATCGGGCTGGGCCTGGGCGCGAACGCAACGGCGTCGGTGATCACCAGAGGGCTGGCGGAAATTACCCGACTCGGCCTGGTGCTGGGTGCGGATCCGTACACCTTCTCGGGGCTGGCCGGACTCGGTGATCTGGTCGCGACCTGCTCATCGCCGCTGTCACGCAACCGGTCCTTCGGTGAGGAGCTCGGCAGGGGACGTACGGTCGCCGAGATCACCGCGTCCACCCGGCAGGTTGCCGAGGGCGTGAAGTCTTGCGCATCGATCACCGAGCTCGCGGCCAAGCATCATGTGGAAATGCCGATCGTCGAGAACGTCGCCGCTGTCATTGCCGGCGAGCTCCCCCCGGCCGAGATGATCACCGCGCTGATGTCTCGCTCGGCCAAACCGGAGCGCTACTAACCTCGATCGAGGTGATCAAAGGCCTGGGCGAGATCGGCCCACAGGTCCTCGACATGCTCGATTCCAACCGACATCCGCACCAAACCTTCAGGCACCGATAGCAGCTCACCGCCCCAGCGTCGGCGACGCTCCAGGGTGGATTCCACCCCGCCCAAGCTGGTGGCAAACCCCCACAGCGAGCAGCCCTCGACGAATCTCTCCGCTGTCCTCGCGTCGGCAAGATCAATGGAAATCAACGAGCCGAAACCCGACATAGTGCGCTGTGCGACCTCATGCCCCGGATCCTCGGGAAGTCCGGGAAACCGCACTCGCTGTACCTGATGGTGACTGACGAGTCGTTCGGCGAGGACTTGCGCGCTTGCCTGCGCTTGGGCGAGACGTAGTGGCAGCGTACGCAGGCCACGCAACGCCAGGTAGGCCTCCATGGGACCCGGCGCGGCGCCGAAGGAGCGGCGTACGGCGTTCAATGCCTCGAAGGTCTGTTGGTCCTCGACCCTGGTGACCACGACCCCGAGTAGGACGTCGGAATGTCCCGACAACAACTTAGTGGCCGAGTGCAGGACGATGTCTGCGCCGGACTCCAGCGGGCGTTGCAGCAGCGGAGTGGCGAAGGTGTTGTCGACGACGAAGAGCGCCTCGCCAGGGAGGTTGCGACCGAGCACGGGCACGTCGGCCACCTCGATCGTCGGATTGGTAGGTGACTCGATCCACACCAGATCAGCGCCGTCGGCGGCGGCCAGCACTTCCGTGGTGTCCGCGACGCTAACTCGACGCACCTGCCAGCCGTACTTGGCAGCCCGTTGATCGACGGCCTCGGCAACCCCGAGGTAGCAGTTGGAAGGAATCACCACAACAGCTCGCGGCGGCATCAGCTCCAGCACCGCATGCGCGGCCGCCATACCGGAGGCGAAGGTGAGCGCCCGACCGCCTTCCAAAGCACCGATCGCCTGCTCCAGCGCCTGCCATGTCGGGTTGCCGTAGCGGCCGTACCCGATCATTGCGGTATTCGGATCGTGCGCGCCTACGTATGTGGACGCGAAGACCACCGGCGGATTGAGCGGCGCATCGGCGATTCGGTCGGGGCGGCCGGCAGTGACCGCGACAGTCTCCAGACGCAACCGAGGCTGCGAGGTGTTATCAGGATGCTGCGGTTGCTCGCTCACAAGCCCAAGTCTGGTGCGTGGGCCGCAGGATCTGCCCACCCCGGATAGGGTCGAGGATCGTGAGTGAAAGCCAGCCGAGCGTTCGAAGGGTCAACGGTTCTCGGCACCGCGTCGCGGTGGTCTTCGGGGGAACCAGTAGCGAGCACGGCGTGTCCTGTCTCACCGCTGCTGGGGTGCTCAGCGCGCTGGACAAGGATCGCTTCGATGTGGTGGGTATTGGCATTACACGTACCGGGCGCTGGATCCTGGTGGATTCGGAGACCATCAGCCGGCTGGCGGTGACAGACGGGAGATTGCCGGAGCTCAGCGAGAACGCGGCCGAAGCCCTGCTGATGCGCGTTGCCAGCGGCAGCGAGCTCGCTGTTCGGGAGCAGTCCGCACTCTCGCAGCTTGGTCCGGTTGACGTTGCGCTGGCACTGCTGCACGGACCTTTTGGTGAGGACGGCACCATCCAGGGACTGTTCGAGATGATGGGTACCCGCTATGTGGGTGCCGGTGTGCTGGCTAGCGCCGTCGGCATGGACAAGCACTACATGAAGCTCGTGCTAGCCGCCTCCGGGCTGCCTGTTGGACCTTTCGTTCCGGTTACTCCGTCCGAGTGGCGGCGGGACAAGGCGGCCTGCCTGGAAGCCATCGCGGCGTTGCAATACCCGGTGTTCGTCAAGCCGGCTCGCGGCGGATCTAGCTTGGGCATTTGCAAGGTGAATGATCCAGCTTGCCTTGAGCAGGCCATTCAGGTCGCACAGGCCTATGATCCCAAGATCATCATCGAGCAGGGATTCGTCGGCGCGCGAGAGCTGGAGTGCGGCGTACTGGATGATCTTGACGGCGGATCGCCGCTGGCAAGTGTGGTGGCCGAAATACGCGTGCACAGCAAGTCCGGCTTCTACGACTTTGAGGCCAAGTACCTACCCGAGGAGCAGGTTGATCTTGATGTGCCGGCCCAGGTCGATCCGGAGCTAGCTGATCAAGTCCGGCAATTGGCCATCAAGACATTTCAGGCGATTGGCTGCGAGGGTCTCGCGCGCGTTGACGTCTTCGTTACCCGTGATGGACAGGTAGTGATCAACGAGATCAACACTATGCCGGGTTTCACCCAGCATTCGATGTTCCCGCGTATGTGGGCGGCCAGCGGCATGCCTTATTCAGAACTGGTCGAGCGATTGATCACTTTGGCGCTGCGCCGTCCGGTGGGGCTGAGGTAGCGCCCGTTGCCGAGGAGCGCGCGACTTAGATGTGAACCACGGGGCAGGTCACAGTACGCGTAATGCCAGGCACCGTTTGTACCCGGGCGACTACCAGCTGACCGAGCTCGTCGACACTGGACGCTTCGGCGCGCACGATGACGTCGTAAGGGCCCGTCACGTCTTCGGCCAACGTGACACCTTGGATGTCGGCAATTGCATGTGCGACCTCTGCCGCCTTGCCGACATTGGTCTGGACCAAGATGTATGCCTGTACGACCATCAGCTGGTACCTCCTGCGGGTTCAAGACGGCGGTGGCTTTCCGACTCTCAGGGCGCATCGTCAGTCATTGGGATCAGACCGCGTACGCTCGCCGATGTGCGTCACGCTACAGGGTTTGTCGGCACGGTGCTTATCCGCTATTAGGGCGCATCCGGCATTAGGGGGTTTGGCGTGAATCTGGGCCGCGACACGACGTTGGCTGAGGTGGGGGAGTTTCCTCTTATTGCGGCGATCACCGAACGACTGTCGTTGGGCGCCGACGTTCGGGTTGGTCCGGGCGACGATGCCGCCGTGCTGGCGATCGAGGACGCCGTGGCGGCGTCGTTGGATGTGCTCGTTGAGGGGGTGCATTTCCGGCGTGATTGGTCAGAAGCTCGGGACGTGGGCCGGAAGGCGGTCGCAGTGAACGTTGCCGACTTGGAGGCGATAGGTGCCCGGGCAACTGGTCTCCTTGTCGGCTTCTCCGCCCCCGCCGATCTAATGGTGGGTTGGGTACTCGATTTTGCTGATGGGCTTTGTCAGGAAGGCCGTGCGGCCGGGGTGAGCCTGATCGGCGGTGATGTGACCAAAGCCCGCGACATCACGATTGCCGTTACCGCCATGGGTTCGCTTGACGGCCGGGAACCCGTGCTGCGATCTGGGGCACGGCCGGGGGATGTGGTGGCTATTTGTGGTCGGCTCGGCTGGGCAGCCGCGGGATTGGCCGTACTGGCGCGGGGCTTTCGCTCACCACGTGTTCTGGTGGAGGCGCAGAAGGTTCCTCAGGTCCGTTACGGTGCCGGCGCAGTCGCGGCCCGGGCGGGCGCGACGGCCATGATCGACGTCTCCGACGGGCTGCTCGCTGATCTTGGACATGTGGCGCAGGCCTCCGGCGTACTCATTGACCTACGCCGAGATGCCTTCGAACTGCCCGAGCCATTGCAGGCCGTGGCCGCGGCGACGGGCGCGGACCCGTACACCTTTGTCTTCACCGGCGGCGACGACCATGCACTGGCGGCCACCTTTGCGGCCCCGGACTCTGTGCCGGAAGGCTGGCTGGTGGTGGGCCAGGTCGAGGTTGCAGATGATGATCAAACCGGCGTCCTGGTGGATGGCGCGGTGTGGGAGACGCCTGGGGGCTTCGACCATTTCCGCGTCGCGCGAACCCCCCAGTCACGCAGCTGAGTCCGTGTCGCGGACTCGGCGTGTAGCCACCTCAATCGGGCCGTTGATCTTGTAACCTCACAAGCATGGCGACCCGCGCGTCTTCCCCGCCGCGGTCCCGCAACCGCTCCCGATCATCGGGGCGCGCGAAACCGCGGTCGACGGGAAGCAAGAGATCCGCAGCTGCCACGGCAGCACAAGCCGGCCCTTCCCGGCGGCGATCCAACAGCAGCAGGTCATATGGCCGCCGGCGAAGCCCCTCCCTCTTCGACCACCTACTCCGCGGCATTGCGATGATCTTGAGCGGTCTCGCCTACGCCGTAGGCCGAGCCGTGCGACGAATCGGACCGACTGTGGAAGAGGTTGATCCGGCGTTGCGGCGGGACGGAATTGGGCTGTTCCTGCTGGGTAGCGCGATCGTTGTCGGCGCTGCAGTGTGGTGGGGGCTGCCGGGAGTGGTGGGGCGTGCCATCTTCATTGGTGTCGCCAGCCTTGTTGGAACCCTTTGCTACGTGGCACCCCTCCTGCTGGTGCTGATGGCCTGGCGAACACTGCGGCACCCCGACCGCAATGGTCCGTTCGGGCGGCAGCTGATCGGCTGGAGCGCGATCATGCTCGGCTTACTGGGCTTGATCAATATCGCCCGTGGGTTGCCTCGCACCAACGAGCCCGAGCGGCTACGAAATGCCGGCGGGATCATCGGTTACGTCTCATCCAGCTTGCTGTCGGATCTGTTAACCGTCTATGTCGCCGTACCGTTGCTGATCTTGCTGTTGCTCTTCGGAGTATTGGTGGTCGTCGGCATTCCGCTACACCAGATTCCCGATCGAGTGCGTTCGGCACGCGCCCGGCTGCACCGCCGCCCCGTGGTCATCGAAGGCGAGGTAGTCCGTGAGCTGGAGTACGGCGGCGATCGGGCCTACGACACTCCGGTGATCGGTGATCAACCTGGGCCGCGCCGACGGGGCGGCTCAGGCGAGGCGCCACAGCTTGAGGGGTCCGGATCTGAGAATGCCGAGGCGGCTGCCGACTCGGCCGCGGAGTCGCGGCGGCCAGTTACCGCTGGACTCCCGCCAGGCGTGACGGTGCACGGAGTAGACAGTGAGGATTTGGAAGCTCCGCAGCACACTCCGATGCCGCAGCGCGTCGAGCAGCTCCAGCTGTCCGGAGATGTGCAATACCTGCTCCCTGACCCCGCCATCCTCAAGCACGGCAGCGTACATAAGGCGCGCAGCAACGCTTCTGACGCTGTTGTTCATCAGCTGACCGAGGTGCTGCTGCAATTCGAGATCGACGCGCGCGTCACCGGCTACAGTCGCGGTCCGACCGTCACCCGCTACGAGGTCGAGCTGGGTCCGGCTGTGAAGGTGGAGAAGGTCACGGCGCTGAGCCGCAATATCGCGTACGCGGTGGCCAGCGCTGATGTGCGCATCCTGTCTCCGATTCCTGGAAAGTCTGCCATCGGCATCGAAATCCCCAACACTGACAAGGAAGTCGTTTCGCTTGGGGACGTACTGCGGTCCGCTCGGGCTCGAAATGATCATCATCCGATGACTGTCGGTTTGGGCAAAGACGTCGAGGGTGGCTTTGTGGTGGCGAACCTGGCAAAGATGCCGCACCTGCTGGTGGCGGGTGCTACCGGATCGGGCAAGTCCAGCTTTGTCAATTCCATGATCACTTCGATCATGATGCGCGCCACGCCAGACGAGGTCCGCATGCTCCTGGTCGACCCCAAGCGTGTCGAGCTCACCGCGTACGAGGGGGTCCCCCACCTGGTGACACCGATCATCACCCATCCCAAGAGGGCGGCGGAGGCATTGCAGTGGGTGGTTCGGGAAATGGATCTTCGATACGACGACCTGGCCCGGTACGGATTCCGGCATGTGGACGACTTCAACAAGGCAGTGCGCAGTGGGTCGGTCAAGCCATCCGCGGCCGAATCCAATGGCAGCGAGCCGTCGCTTGCGTTGGATGAAGCCTCCAATCCGGTGCTCTCGCCTTATCCGTATCTCGTCGTAATCGTTGATGAGCTTTCCGACCTGATGATGGTGGCGCCTCGGGACGTCGAGGATTCGATTGTCCGTATCACCCAACTGGCACGAGCTGCCGGAATTCACCTCGTGTTAGCAACTCAGCGGCCCAGCACTGATGTCGTCACCGGGCTGATCAAGGCAAACGTGCCGAGCCGGCTGGCGTTTGCGACATCCTCGATGACCGATTCTCGAGTGATCTTGGACCAGCCAGGCGCGGAGAAGTTAGTTGGTCAGGGCGACGGTTTGTTCCTTCCGATGGGGTCGAGCAAACCAATCCGCATCCAGGGCGCCTGGGTGACCGAGCAGGAGGTCCGTGCTGTTGTCAGCCATGTGAGTGATCAACTGAAGCCCATCTACCGTGACGATGTGACGTTGGCCTCGGAATCGGCTGCTCGAGTTGCTGAGGACATTGGTGATGACCTTGACCTGGTTGTTCAAGCGGCGGAGCTGGTGGTCACCCTGCAGCTCGGCTCGACCTCCATGCTGCAACGCAAGCTTCGCGTTGGTTTTGCAAAGGCCGGGCGACTGATGGACATCCTGGAGACGCGTGGCGTCGTTGGGCCGTCAGAGGGATCGAAGCCTCGCGACGTTCTGGTTACTCCCGACGAGCTGGAAGCGGTCTTGGAGAACCTCAAGCAGGGCTAATTCCAAATCGGCAGCGACGGTCGCCGGCTGACCGCAAAACAGTGACTCAGTTCGACATCGGTCATACTGGGACGGCCATGCTTGAGTCCGCAGCGTCCGCCGTCCGGGCCGAGAGCCACGGTCCGACAGACGCGAAGCCGACGGCGGTACACCTGGTGACCCTGGGTTGTGCTCGCAACGAAGTGGATTCTGAGGAGCTTGCGGCGCAGCTAGAGAGCGGTGGCTTCCGGCTGGTGGCCGAGCCTGCTCAAGCCGATGCTGTGCTGGTCAACACTTGTGGTTTCGTCGAGGCGGCCAAGAAGGACTCGATCGATACGTTGCTGGCGGCGAGCGATCTCAAGAAAGCAGGACGAGCGAAGGCCGTCGTTGCCGTCGGATGCCTCGCGGAGCGTTACGGTCGCGAGCTGGCCGAGTCTCTGCCGGAAGCGGACGCCGTCCTCGGCTTTGACGACTACGCCCATGTCGCCGACCGGCTTCGGGCCGCCTTGGCGGGTGAACGTCACCCGGCTCATGTGCCGCGTGATCGTCGCTCGCTATTGCCGTTGGCTCCGGCTGAGCGGGCATCCGCTGTGAACACCGTTGTGATCCCCGGACACCAGACAGCGCAGCTAGCCGGGTTCGGCCCGGCGAGCGGGCCGCGGGTGTTTCGGCAACGACTCGACGGCGGGCCGTACGCGCCATTGAAGATCGCATCAGGCTGCGATCGACGCTGCACGTTCTGTGCCATCCCGTCATTTCGTGGCGCGTACGTCTCGCGTCCGCCTGCGGAGATCATCATGGAGGCGACTTGGCTGGTCGAGCGCGGTGTCCGGGAAATCTTTCTGGTCAGCGAGAACTCCTCTAGCTATGGCAAGGATCTCGGTGACATCCGCCTGCTCGAGCGTCTGCTTGGTGAATTGTCCGAACTCGAGAGGTTGTCTTGGATTCGGGTTTCCTATCTGCAACCGGCCGAAATGCGACCCAGCTTGATCGAGGTCATGGCCAGCACGCCGAAAGTCCTGCCGTACTTTGATCTGTCATTCCAACATGCCGCACCAAGCGTGCTGCGCCGGATGCGGCGCTTCGGTGATTCAGAGTCGTTCCTGGGATTGATTTCCTCGATTCGAGGGCTGGCGCCGACGGCAGGAATCCGGAGCAACGTGATCTGCGGCTTTCCGGGAGAAAGCGAAGCCGATCTTGATGTGCTTTGCGATTTTCTTGCCACGGCCGAACTGGATGCGATCGGAGTCTTCGGCTATTCGGCGGAGGAGGGTACCGTAGCAGATCGGCTCGATGGACGGCACTCGGCCGAAGAAATCGAGGCCAGGCGCGCACATGTGGCAGATCTCGCGGACGAGCTGGTCAGCCAGCGAGCTGCTTCGCGGATCGGCGAGCGAGTGCAGGTGCTCATCGAAGATGCTGGCGCGGAAGGTGTCGTCGGCCGTGCTGCTCACCAGGGTCCTGAGGTCGACGGCAATGTCTATGTGACGGCCGGTGACCGACTCGATCGGGGTGATCTTGTGGAAGCGGTCGTCTCTGGCAGCGATGGAGTTGATCTATTGGCTGCCGTGACTGCTAGTCAGCTGGCCGTCTCGGCCGGACGGCAGGAACTGAGGTCACCATGATCGACGACGCGCATCGTGCAGATGCCCCCGGCCCAGATCGGTTGCGACCGAAACCCGACCCGGATGCCCTGGCGCCGAGTGAAACGCACCCGGTCGGACCTATGGCAGAACCGGAGACGAGTCCGTGGAATCTGCCCAATGCGCTAACCACGTTCCGCATCGTGTTGGTCCCTATCTTCGCCTGGATGCTGCTGGCCCATCCGGAGCAACCCTGGTGGCGGTTCTTAACCGCGGTGATCTTCAGCCTGGCGATCTTGACCGACACGTTGGACGGGCACCTGGCGCGCAAGCACAACATCATCACGCGCTTCGGGAAGCTTGCCGATCCAATCGCGGACAAGGCGCTGACCGGCATGGCATTCATCGGTCTGTCGATCATCGATGAGCTGTCGTGGTGGGTGACTATAACGATCTTGGTGCGGGAATGGGGAATCACCCTGCTGCGCTTCGTGGTGCTCCGATACGGCGTCATGGCGGCCGGCCGCGGCGGCAAGATCAAGACGGTGACACAAGCTGTTGCGGTCATCTTGTATCTGCTGCCCTTGCCTGGGCCGGCACACACCGTGGCCATGATCGTGATGGCGGTCGCTTGGGTGATCACAATGGCCACTGGCCTGGATTATGTCCGCGAAGCATACCGATTGCGACGTCGGGCAAGGCCCCAATGACTGTCTCCACGTTGGCTGCCAACGTCCTCGCCGAACTGACCCGCCGCGGTCAGACTCTTGCAAGCGCGGAGTCCCTCACCGGTGGGATGATCGGCGCGCTCCTCACCGACATTCCCGGAGCATCCGACAGCTATGTGGGCGGCGTAATCAGTTATGCGACACGCCTCAAGGCGATTCTTGCGGGCGTGAAGGTGGCCACATTGGCCGAGCTCGGTCCGGTGGCAGCGCGCACCGCTATCGAGATGGCTAACGGGGTGGCGCAGAGGTGCGACGCCGACTGGGGACTGGCGACAACTGGAGTCGCTGGACCGGACACTCAGAACGGCCATCCCGTGGGCCAAGTCTTCGTTGCCGTCAGCCACCAAGGAGATGACCTCTCGTCTGTGAGGGAGCTGCAATTTCAGGGCGATCGTGCGACGATTCGGCAGCTGTCGGCCGAGGCTGCCATCGGCCTGCTGGCTGAGGCACTCGGATTGAACGACCGTATTGAGGAGTCAACGACCGGCGGGAGCTGAGCGTGGTGCGTTCTGGTGTTGTCAGTCAGGATGGGTACAGTTTCCATATGCGATCCGAGGAACTCCCGATGAAGCCGGTGCTGGTGCGCGAGCTCATCGGTGAGTCGCTCCGCGAGGAGCGCGTCTCGCAGGGAAAGACGCTGCGAGAGGTTTCCAGGAAGGCTCGCGTCAGTCTTGGATATCTGTCCGAGGTCGAGCGCGGTCAGAAGGAAGCCTCAAGTGAGCTGCTTGCCGCGATCTGCGCTGCGCTGGATCTGCCACTCTCGGTGGTCCTCAACGTGGTCAGCGAGAAGATGGCGGTCTATGAAGGCGTGACTGCATTGCCCAGCGTGCGGGCGATGGCGCAGGCAGCTGCCTGAGGGCTTTGGCTGGCTAGAGACTGGGGCGCAGTCGTAGTCCCTGTGGAGTCATCCGGAAGCCGGCATTCTGTAAAGCTTCACTAACGCGTATCGAACCGAAGATGTGCGTCCCGTCGGCTCGCTCCACTGTCAACTTTCCGAGCAGGCCTTGCTGCACCGAGCTGGCAAGCGCGGCCGCGGCCGGGGCGAGTTTGGTGGGGTCCTCGCTGAAGGACAGCAACGTTTTGCCGCCGCGTTCCACATAGAAGATCAGCGCGCCGCCCATCAACACCACGAGGGCTCCTGCCTTGCGGCCGGGCCGGTGCCCTTCTCGATCGGGCCAGGGGAGCCCAGCGCCGTACGGGTTGGCCGGATCACAGGCCGCAAGTACGACCGCATTGGGCTTTTCCGGGGCGGCAGGCTCTGCCGGCTCTCGCTGATAAGTCCGGAGGCGATCAACCGCGCCAGTGAGCGCGAACTGGGCCGCACCAAGCCCTTCGACAAAGTATCCGCGACGGCATTGATCCGCCTCCTCGAGCGAACTGAGCGCTCGGTACGCGGTGCCAAAGCCCCCTTCTGCGTTCTCGGTGAGGACGCTGCCACGCGTCACTACCCCATAGCGGTCGAGCAGGGCAAAAATGTCGGAAGCCAAGCGATCCGCGGCCGACCCTGAGGACCGCTGAATGAGTGACCAACGGCCAGCTGTCGTTGGCGTGGTCATGCGCGGCGTACGACCCGGCCCGCGGAGGCCTCCGCCTGCAAGCCGAACCCGGTGGGTCCTCGCGATTGGGCGATTGGGTCTTCGGTGGGCTCCGCTGCTCGCCAAGCTCCGAACCGGGGCGAACGTATCTGCGGTCACAAGACCGGCCCAGACCAGGTCCCACAGCGCATCGACGTACTGGGAGCGGTCGGCGACCGCCACACCCGAGGGCAGCAAGGTATCGAAGAAAGACGCGCCCCGCTCGGCGAGCGCTGCCAGGATCTCTTGGCCGCGGTACTGTTCCGGTTCACGGTGTGTTGAATGCGGATCCTGATCGGCGACATACCAACGCACCCAGCCGTCGGAATCACCGATAGGCCCGTCCCCGACCCAGTAGATCTCACCGGCAGCGGTTAACTCATCGAGCATTGCAGGCGTGTAGTTGGCTATCCGCGTAGGCAAGATCATCGACTCAACTGCACTGGCCGGTATGGGATAGCCCGAGAGCTGCTCGATTGCTCCGAGCACGGCATCGACGCCACGCGCACCCGAGCCGACGCCCTGCCACTCTGCCAGGAAACGGGCAAATGCGACTTGTTCGACTGGCTCGACGTCCTTGCGCAGCAGCGCCAGCGTGCGTCTCTTGATCAACGCTAGTACTCGGCTGTGACAGTACTGTCGCCGTTCGTTGCCCGCTTCACCTGTTAAGTCGACGAATGACCCGGCAACCAGGGTGCCGGAATTCACCAGCCCGTCGCAGGCCGACACAACGACGGCGCGACCCAATCCATAGCGTTCGGCGACCGAGGAGATCACGAATGGTCCATGGGTGCGGCCCCAGCGCAAGACAAGATCATCAATGGGATGCGCTGCAGCCTCGGTGAATGTTGCCGCCACGCCAGGCGGGATCGGTATGCCGAGGCCGTCGCGGAGTCTGGGTATGTCCTCGACGATTGCCAACATCTCTCGACCTGCAATGCGGAGCTCGACCACACGGCGATCGTCAATGAGGATGTCGACCGCTTGAGCGACGTCCAGCCCAGGCATGGATCGCGCGGCGAGTTCCGAGCGGGTGAACGGTCCGGCGGTGCGCAGTAGATCAAACATTTGCTCCGGCGTCCTGACCTGTTTGTCGGCGCTCAGGCACTGCAGATCAGCCTCAATGCTGGCGATGACTCCTGCGTCAAGCAGCTGTTTGATGCCATCCTTGCCTAGCAGCTCAGCCAGCAGCGTGGCGTCTAGTGAGAGCGCCGCAGCCTTTCGCTCCGCAAGCGGAACATCGCCTTCGTAGACGAACGCTCCGACGTAACCGAACAGTAGCGAGCGGGCAAAGGGCGACGGCTCCCTTGTCTCAACCTCGACAATCCGGACTGATCGCGATGCCAGTTGCCGCTGCACCTCGAGCAGGCCGTCAAGATCGAAAACATCGTTCAGGCATTCCCGCATGGTCTCTAGCACGATGGGAAATTCCGGGTACCGTGCGGCAACCGTCAGGAGTTGGGCCGAGCGCATCCGCTGTTGCCACAGCGGCGAACGTGACTTCGGGTCACGTCTGGGCAGCAGCAACGCCCGGGCTGCATTTTCGCGGAATCGAGCGGCGAAGAGTGCCGATGAGCCCACTTCATCGGTGATCACCGACTCGAGGAGCTCCGGGTCGGAGATGAGCAACTCGGCGCTCGGCGGGTTCGATTCGGTGTCTGGGATGCGAAGCACCATGCCATCGTTGGTCGCAGTGGCCTGTACCTCCATGCCGTAGCGCTCCCGTGCCGCATGTTCGACAGCGAGGGCCCATGGGTTCAGGACTCCGGTGCCGAGAGGACTGTGCACACAGACTCGCCAGTCGCCCAATTCGTCGCGGAACCGCTCGAAGACCACTGTTCGGTCTGTTGGTAACGCCCCGGTGGTTGCCTGCTGCTCAGCCAGGTAAGCAACCAGGTTGCTCGCAGCAGATTCGTCCAGGCCGGCTTCACGTAGCCGTGCCGTGGCGGCCTCCCGGCGCATGCCACCGACCTCACGGACGAATTTGCCGAACGCCCGTCCCAACTCCAACGGCCGACCGGGTGCGTCGCCTTTCCAGAACGGCAGGCGTCCCGGCGAGCCCGGGGCAGGAGAAACCAGCACCTGATCATGGGTGATCTGCTCAACCCGCCAGCTTGTCGTGCCCAAGGTAAAGACGTCGCCTACTCGAGTCTCGTAGACCATCTCTTCATCGAGCTCGCCGACACGACGGCCAGCTTGATGCCGACCGGAGGCATTTCCTTCGCCGACTAGGAAGACTCCGAATAGCCCGCGATCCGGGATCGTGCCGCCCGACGTTACGGCAAGTCGCTGAGCTCCTGGACGCGCCACCAAGACACCGGTATCGCGATGCCAAACCAATCGGGGCCTCAGCTCGGCGAACTCTTCGCTGGGATAGCGTCCGCTCAACATGTCGAGCACCGCTTCAAAGGCGCTGTACGGGAGCTCCCGGAAGCTGTGCGCTCGGCGTACCAGGGCGTACAGGTCCTCCACTTTGGCATCCTCGACGGACACAGTGGCCACGACCTGCTGCGCGAGCACGTCCAACGGATTGCGCAGCTCCGCGACCTCCTCGATTGCGCCTTGCCGCATGCGTTCAACAACCACGGCCGACGCGATCAAATCCCCGCGGTGATTAGGAAAGAACACGCCGCGAGACGTCGCCCCCACATGGTGTCCTGCGCGCCCTACCCGCTGTAGGCCGCTGGCTACCGATGGTGGCGCCTCGACCTGCACAACAACGTCGACCGCGCCCATATCGATGCCAAGCTCCAGTGACGACGTCGCTACAACGCAGGGCAGCCGTCCGGATTTGAGGTCGTCCTCGATCTGCGCCCGCTGTTCCTTGCTGACCGACCCATGGTGCGCTCTGGCGATCACCGCACCTCTGCTACCGTCACGGCCGCTGGATGCGCCGGATTGGGCCATCAGCTGCGCGGGCGGTGGGAAGGGGTCGGTGGCCTCGCCGAGCCGCTCAGCCTGGAGATCGTTGAGGTGGGCGGTGAGCCGCTCCGCAAGCCGCCGCGAGTTGGCAAAGACGATGGTCGAGCGATGCCCGCTGATCACGTCGAGAATGCGGTTCTCGACATGGGGCCAAATCGAGGGTGGCTTGGGCGGGGCCTGCTCGTCCTCAAGGTTTGACGGTCTCTGAGTCGAGATCGATGCGGTGGCACCAAGATCACTCATGTCCTCCACCGGCACCACGATGGAGAGATCCCAGGACTTTTCCGCGTGCGGCGCCACTACTCGCACCGGGTGCGACCCACCGAGAAATGCGGCGACACGCTCGGGCGGCCGCACAGTCGCAGACAGACCAATCCGCTGCAGCGGACGTGGTGTGGGCGAAGTGGCACCGTCTGACTCTGTCAGCGCCTGCAGTCGCTCTAGGGACACCTCAAGGTGGGCTCCGCGCTTGGTGCCGGCCAGTGCATGCACCTCATCGACAATGACGGTCTGGACCGATCGGAGAATCTCACGTGCCGCAGAGGTGAGCATCAAGAACAAGGACTCTGGGGTGGTGATCAAAATGTCCGGCGGCCGGGTGCTAAGAGCGCGGCGGTCGGCTGCCGACGTGTCACCGGAGCGCACCCCGACTGTGACGCTCGGAGGTGTTTGGTTCAGCCGCAGGGCTGTCTGAGTGATGCCAGCAAGTGGGGCACGCAGGTTACGCTCGACGTCGACAGCCAGTGCCTTGAGTGGGGAGACGTAGAGAACTCGGCAGCGTTGCTTTGGGTTGGGCTGGGCCGCACGAGTCAGATCGTCGAGGGCCCACAAAAAAGCGGCAAGCGTCTTGCCCGAACCAGTCGGTGCGATGACCAAGGCATTCTCGCCACTGGAGATTGCTCGCCAAGCGCCTACTTGGGCATCGGTCGGGCGTGCGAAAACCTCCCGAAACCACGTTGCGGTCGCGGGAGAGAAGAGGCCCAGTGGATCAGCTGGCACATTGTCTATCTTGCCCTCGAGGACTGACAGCTTTTCACGGTCGGATCTGGCGAAGCATTTCCGCAGGCACAATGGCGGCTATGAAGGAGACCGAGCTCTGGGAGCGCCTGCGGCTGCACCTTGGGGCGGGATATTTCCGCGTCTGGGCGTCGGAGTACAGTCTTGCCGCACTTGGTCAGCGCACTGTCGCTCAAGCATTGGCCGATGGCGTACCTTGCAAGATCATTTGGCGTGCTGTGTGGGCTGCCTTGGAACTGCCAGCGCGGGACCGCTGAGGTTGGCAGTGCGCTGATCAGTTCGGACTCCGACCCGCCAGGCCAAGCGCCTTGGCGAAATCAGAAGCGTTGTCGGCAACGGGAACTTTAGTCCCGTACGCGCCAACCTGTCGGCCGAGATTAGCCGTCTCAGCAACACAGCGAAGCAACTCCGTGCCGAGGGCGTCGGAGACGTCAACCTGCTGACCGGTGGCACGGGGCAACGTCCCAGCCGTGAAGCATGATCTCGATCAGCGCCATTTCGCCCAATGATCGGGCCGGCATGACGGTGCCATGAATCGTGCCTTGCCAGGTGTCCTGTTGACACCAGGCGGCTGAGATTGCATCCAGGTTGGCGGTCAGTTGTTCCGGCCACTCATCCTCATTGAGTTGCACCGTCGATCCCCATGGATCATTGGCGTCCAGCGATTCCCGGCAGGGGAGTCCTACACCGCGGCGGTTTTGCCGTACCCCCCGGTCAACCTGACGGTGACGAATACCGAGGCCGACGTGACTGGCTTGGTTCGCCATCGCTATTCCGACCGGCCTGTTTCCGCCCGTTCGTGCGTTGGCCGGTCTCCAGGCTGACGGACCAGCGATCGTCCGATCGCCGAGGTGCTTGGCCGAAGTACCGCCAAACTCCGCGAACGGATCGAGGAGGAGGGCGACCAGGTCCGCCGAGCCGACATACTCGCGGGCATTCCTGCTGGAGGACGTGCCACGAGCTGACGAAACCGCGCTGCTGCTGCTGGCGGAAGTGGTAGACCACATTGCGGGCGACCACAGCATCACTCGGGTGTCTCAGGTCGCCGCTTTGGCGCAGATGAGCGTCCGCAACTTGGAGCGCGCTTCGCCGACTATGTCGGTGCTGGGCCGAAGTGGGTCATCCAACGCTGTCGGTTGCAAGATGCCGCGGCCCGCGCCGCCGCTGTGGAACCGGTGGATTGGAGCAATCTTGCCGTCGAGCTGGGATTTGCTGATCAGGCGCATCTGACTAGGGCATTCACCGCAACTGTTGGCACGCCGCCCGCCAGCTACGCCAAGCAAGCCCAAGCCGACTGACCTGGCCGATCTGTTCTAGGTCCGGCGTGTCTAATACTGTTCGAACAGACGTTCGGTAGGTTATCCACCAGACGGCGGGAATCGTTATCCACAGAATTCCGTGCGACCGAACGATTGTCAGTGCTCGTCCTTAGGGTCACAGCGCAAGACTTTCAAACACACACATAGCGCCTGAGGCACCAGATCTGAGACATCAGAAAATGTCCAACGGGCGGGGGAAGGATCACGATGGCCACCCAAGATCGCGCCACGGAAGATCGCGAGAAGGCACTCGAGGCAGCACTCGCGCAGATCGACAAACAGTATGGAAAGGGATCGGTGATGCGCCTGGGTGAGGAGGTCCGGGCTCCTATCGAGATCATTCCCACCGGCTCCATTGCCCTCGATGTAGCTCTTGGTATCGGCGGCCTTCCTCGAGGTCGGGTGGTCGAGATCTACGGTCCGGAGTCCAGCGGCAAGACAACGGTGGCTCTGCATGCGATCGCCAATGCCCAAGCTGACGGAGGCATCTGTGCATTCATCGATGCCGAACATGCATTGGATCCTGATTATGCGAGACGGCTCGGCGTGGACACCGATTCTCTTCTGGTCAGCCAGCCCGATAACGGCGAGCAGGCGTTGGAGATCGCCGACATGTTGATCCGCTCGGGCGCATTGTCACTGATTGTGATCGATTCGGTGGCAGCGCTGACACCACGGGCTGAGATCGAAGGTGAGATGGGCGACAACCATGTCGGTCTTCAAGCACGGCTCATGAGCCAGGCCCTTCGGAAGATGACCAGCGCCTTGAGTGGCGCTGGCACGACCGCGATCTTCATCAACCAGCTGCGGGAAAAGATTGGAGTGATGTTTGGATCGCCCGAGACCACAACGGGTGGCCGTGCGCTTAAGTTCTACGCATCAGTGCGGCTTGATGTTCGTCGTATCGAAACACTCAAAGACGGACAAGAAATGGTTGGCAACCGTACGCGAGTAAAGGTTGTCAAAAACAAGGTTGCACCACCATTCAAGCAAGCTGAGTTCGATATTCTCTATGGGCAAGGAATCAGTCGCGAAGGCAGTCTGATTGATCTAGGTGTGGATACCGGAATCATTCGTAAGGCTGGAGCTTGGTTCACCTACGACGCCGATCAATTGGGTCAAGGACGCGAGAACGCTCGCAGCTA
>DATDKX010000404.1:0-15350 GCA_036519615.1 Propionibacteriaceae bacterium | reverse complement strand
GACCGGAGCAAGTCGAAGGCGTCGTCATCGTGTACGACGACGATGACATCGTGGTGATCGACAAGCCGGTGGGTGTCGCCGCCCATCCCAGTCTGGGCTGGACCGGACCCGACGTACTCAGCCACCTTGCTGGCGCCGGCTTCCGGATCTCGACCTCCGGGGTTCCGGAGCGGCGCGGCATCGTGCAGCGGTTGGACGTCGGGACCTCCGGGCTGATGGTGGTGGCCAAGAGCGAGCGCGCGTACACGATCTTGAAACGAGCCTTCCGATCCCGCAGCGTCGACAAGATCTACCACGCGTTGGTGCAGGGTCATCCGGACCCGTTCACCGGCACTATTGAGGCTCCGATTGGCCGGCACCCCGGAGCTGACTACAAGATGGCGGTGATGGAGCGAGGCCGGCACAGCGTCACTCACTACTCAACTCTGGAGGCGTTCGTCGCCGCGACTTTGCTGGAGATCAAGCTCGAAACCGGCCGTACGCATCAGATCCGGGTTCACATGGCGGCGATTCGACATCCCTGCGTCGGCGATCTGATGTATGGGGCCGATCCCGTACTTGCCGACAAGCTCGGTCTGGAACGCCAGTGGCTGCATGCCGTTCGACTTAGTTTTACGCATCCAAGTTCGGGCGAATTGATGCAGTTCGAGTCCCAGTACCCACCTGATCTTCAACGCGCCTTGGACGCGATCAGGGCCTGGTAGAGCGGTACCCGACTGGTCTCCCGCTACGGGTCCAACTTCGCTAGGGTCAACTCGTGCGTAGAGCGAAGATTGTCTGCACCCTCGGCCCAGCCTCGTCAAGTCCGGAGCGCCTGGCGGAGCTGGTTGCCGCTGGAATGGATGTCGCCCGACTCAACATGAGTCATGGTGACTATGCCGATCATGAGAGAAACCTGCGCAGCGTGCGCGACGCCGCAGAAGGCGCCGGTCGCCCAGTCGGTGTGTTCGCCGACCTTCAGGGACCCAAGATCCGGCTCGGCCGGTTCGCAAACGGCAAAGAGAAATTGCATGTCGGCGCCACGTTCTCGATCACCGTCGACACCGTCGATGGCACCGTCGAGCGCTGTTCCACCACCTACAAGGGGTTGCCAGGCGATGTTCGACCCGGCGATCTGATCTTGATCGACGACGGCCGGATCGCTTTGCGGGCAAACGAAGTTACCGCCACTGACGTGATCACCGAGGTAGTCGTCGGCGGACCGGTCAGCAATAACAAAGGAATCAACCTACCGGGCGTTGCTGTCAGCGTGCCGGCCATGAGTGAGAAGGACACCGAGGACCTGCGCTGGGCGCTCCGCAACGGCGTCGACATGGTGGCCCTATCGTTCGTTCGGAGCGCCGACGACATCAAGCCGGTCCGCGAAATCATGGATGCTGAAGGCCGCCGGATGCCGGTGATCGCCAAGCTCGAAAAGCCGCAGGCAGTCGAGAACCTCAACGAGATCATCGACGCCTTCGACGCATTCATGGTGGCCCGTGGTGATCTTGGCGTAGAGCTGCCGCTGGAGGAGGTGCCGCTGGTCCAAAAGAGGATCGTCACCGCCGCCCGGCGTTGGGCAAAGCCGGTGATCGTGGCGACTCAGATGCTGGAGTCCATGATCTCTTCGCCGCGTCCTACCCGTGCTGAAGCTTCTGACGTGGCCAATGCGATCCTCGATGGCGCCGATGCGGTGATGTTGTCGGGCGAAACCAGTGTCGGCGAGTACCCGGTTCTGGCAGTAGAAACCATGGCGCGAATCGTGGAGAACACCGAGGCCCACGGCATGGACCAGATGCACGGCATCGATTGGGATCCGCACACCACGAGCGGCGTCATCACCAAGGCTGCTGAGGAAGTCGCCCAGCGGATCGGCGCCAAGTTCTTAGTGACCTTTACCACCTCCGGCGACTCAGCGCGCCGGCTGACCCGCCTTCGTTCGAGTATCCCGGTGCTGGCGTTCACCCCGTACGAGGAAACTCGTGCGGCACTGACCTTGAACTGGGGCGTTGAGACCTTCATGGCACCGATGGTCGGCCACACTGACGAGATGATCCGCGAGGTCGACAAGTCACTCATCGAAAGCGGCCGCATTGCCGACGGCGATCGCGTCGTCATTGTGGCCGGCTCCCCGCCGGGTGTGGCCGGCCAGACCAACATGATCCGGGTCCGCCGCATCGGCGCCCCCCTGTAGACGATTTCACTCCGCTTCGCTTACTCAGACTCCGCATCAGATGTACCTGATGCGGACTGGTCCTGAAGCCATAGTGAGTGGGACTAAAGGACATAGGCCTTCGCCTCCCTCCCGGCACACCCTCGAAGCGCTTGCCTGGTGGCGTCGGGGCGGCTCGGCAAAACCTAAGATGCTTGAAACCGGACAATCACAAAGGTCCGCCCGATCGCGGACTCGCCCACCGCGTTTTGCCGAGCCGCAGCCGACGCCACCAGGCAAGCGCCAGCAGAAGAATGTGCCGGAGAGGGGAGTCGAACCCCTATGTCCTTTCGGACAGACGGGTTTGAGCCGTCCGCGTATACCATTCCGCCACCCCGGCCAAGGGCCAAAAATCAACCAGCCCGGCGAACGCCCGCGAGCTCGATCATTCTGCCACAGCGATCGCATGACCAGTCGTTCAAATGCCCAGTGGCTGCCACACGCATCTGGCTAGAGTGTCCCCGTGACTGCAGAAGTCAACCAGATCAGGGACGGTTCCAAGGCCCGAGTGGTCGTCGCCGAGGACGAGGTGTTGATCCGCTTGGATCTGGTGGAGATGCTCACTGAGGAGGGCTATGACGTAGTTGGTCAGGCCGGTGACGGGGAAGCGGCGGTAACGCTGGCGAGGGATCTCGGGCCCGATTTTGTGGTAATGGATGTCAAGATGCCCAAGCTTGATGGGATTAGCGCGGCCGAGCAGATTGCCGGCGAGCGCATAGCGCCAGTCGTGATGCTCACGGCCTTCAGTCAACGCGATCTAGTCGAGCGAGCGAGCCAGGCCGGCGCAATGGCGTACGTGGTCAAGCCGTTCAGCAAGGCCGATCTTGTTCCCGCCATCGAGATCGCTCGCGCCCGATTCGCTGAGATCCAAGCAGTGGAAGCCGAGGTCAGCGACTTAACTGAGCAGCTGGAGTCCCGCAAGGTCGTCGAGCGCGCCAAAGGTCTGCTGCAGAGCGGTCTAGGACTCAGTGAACCGGAGGCGTTTCGGTGGATCCAGAAGACTGCAATGGATTTGCGCAAGTCAATGCGGGAAGTCGCCGAAGGAGTCATCGAGCACGGCTCAGTCGCGAAGAAAAAATAGAGTATTCGCATCTATGTGCTCTCAATCGCGTAACGAACATGCAAAAGACAGCAAAGTCGGAGCCATAACACAGCTTCGGTCGTAAGTTCGACAATGCTCGCGAGGCTGCGCTTGTGCATGGACTCGCAAACCGGAACAACCAGGAGGAAATGTGCGAAAGCATAAGCTCGCTCTTGCGGGGGTAACCCTGCTAGCCGCATCGCTTGCGATGTCGGCGTGTGGATCCCGGGCTGAACAGGCCCCGGGAGGCCAGGCTGGAGCGGAAAAGGTCGCCAAGATCGGCGTCATAGCGCCGCTGTCGGGCGATCTGTCCGCTCTGGGCAATGGCATCAAGAACTCGGTCGATCTGGCAATCAAGCAGGCCAACGAGAAGAAGACCATACCCGGCTGGACTCTGGAGATCGACGCGCAGGATGACCAGGCCCAACCCGACGTTGGCAAGAACGCTGCCACCAAGCTGGCGGGCGACAACGACGTGGTTGGGGTCGTCGGTACCCTCAACTCCTCGGTCTCGCAGTCGGTGCAGCCAGTTCTTTCCGGGGCGCAGATCACTCAGGTGTCGCCGGCAAACACCAACCCGACCCTGACCAAGGGCGCGGATCTGGCCAATCCGAAGCGCCCGTACCCGGGTTACTTCCGTACCTGCACCACGGACTCCGTTCAGGGTCCGTTTGGGGCGAAGTACCTCCTCGATAAGGGCATCAAGAAGGTCGCCACGATTCATGACAAGAAGACGTACGGCCAGGGCTTGGTCGCCGCCTTCACCGATGCCTTCAAGAGTGGCGGCGGCCAGATCGTTGACGCGGAGACCATCAATCCCGAGGACAAGGACTTCTCCGCGGTGATCAGCAAGGTCAAGAACGCCAACCCAGAGGCGATCTACTACGGCGGTGAATACCCGCAGGCGGGTCCGCTGAGCCAGCAGGCCAAGTCGGCCGGGCTCAATGTCCCGCTGATGGGTGGCGACGGGATCTTCGACCCGGCCTACATCGAGCTCGCAGGCAAGACCTCCAATGGTGACCTCGCGACCAACGTTGGAGCGCCGCCCGAGAAGCTCGCTTCGGCCAAGCAGTTCATCAGCGACTACCAGGCTGCTGGCTACAAGGAGCCCTACGCGGCCTACGGGCCATATTCCTACGATGCCGCCAACGCCATAATCAATGCGCTGAAGGTTTCCCTAGCTAACGCCAGCGACGCCAAGTCGGCGCGCGCCGCAACCCTCGACGCCATGGGCAAGGTCAGCTTCGATGGCGCATCCGGAAAGGTGGCATTCGACCAGTACGGTGATTCCACCACCAAGGTGTTGACGGTTTGGAAGGTCGACGGCGGCAAGTGGGTTCCTGAGAAGACCGGCAGCGGCTAATGCAGTGGTGGCGGAGGCTGCGCACCGCGTTCTCCGCCACTAGTCTTCTCCCAGGTGCGCAGCGGGGGCGGACCCCAAGGTCTGCCCCCCGGCCGCGTCGACACCCGCCTTACATGCATCACCGAAGGGAGGCGTGAGTGGACATCCTGCAGCAGCTCATCAACGGTCTGTCGCTTGGGGCCCTGTATGCGCTGATCGCCGTTGGCTATACCGTCGTCTATGGCATCATCCAGCTGATCAACTTTGCCCACGGCGAGATCTTCATGATCGGCGCTTTCGGGGCACTTACCGCCTGGATAGTGATACCTGGAGATTCGCTGGGCATTTGGCAGCTGCCCATCATGCTCGTCGTCGGGATGCTCGCTGCGGTCGGCACTTCCTTGCTGACTGAACGATTCGCCTACCGGCCACTCCGCAACGCACCGCGACTCGCACCCCTGATCACCGCGATCGGCGTGTCCGTCTTTCTTCAAGAATTCGTGCGCCTGTTCTACGGACGCATCCCGGGCTTCCCCGACGCGAGACGGGCGATCCCTTTTCCACAAATTAACTATGTGACCGGACCCGCGATCCAGCTGGGTCCCATCACCATCCAGCGAGCTGCGCTGTTCACGATGGTCGCGCTCGTCATCTGCTGGGTCTTTCTGTATGTATTCGTCAACCGCACACGTATGGGTCGGGCAATGCAGGCGACATCCCAGGACCCCGACACCGCGAGGCTGATGGGCATCAACGTCGACCGCATCATCATGGTGGCGTTCGCGCTCGGTGCAGCCTTGGCCGCTGTAGCCGGCCTGGCCTGGGGCCTGCGTTACACCAACATCGACTTCAGGATGGGCTTCCTGGCAGGCCTCAAGGCTTTCACCGCAGCGGTGCTCGGCGGCATCGGCAATATCAATGGTGCTGTAGTCGGCGGGCTGGTCCTCGGCCTGGTCGAGGGAATGGCAACGCTCATCCCCGGCACTTTTGGCGGCTCGGCCTGGAAGGACGTCTGGGCGTTCGTGTTGCTGATCTTGGTGCTGGTCTTCCGACCGCAGGGCCTTCTCGGCTCACGGGTGGTGGATCGAGCATGATCACAATTCCACGGGTCATCACACCCGAGCTGCAACAACGGTGGGACCCAACCGGGCGCTGGGTCGGAATCGCCGGCGGCGTTGCCCTGGCAGTTTCCGCACTCTTGCCTTGGGCTTACTCGTTCGCGGCACTCGACGGCATGACTCTCGTCGGCAATCCGTCGCCTTTGCAGTATTGCGGCATGGTGCTCGGCCTGCTCGTCGCGGGACTCATCATCTGCTCACGGCTGATCAAGCCTCGCGGCAAGATCAGGGTCGGGTGGGTACGCGGCGCCAAGGCCGCTGGTACCGGAGCGCTGGTCTACATCGCAATCATCATCGTCGCCATCGCGCTTGAGCTCGGTGGTCTGATCAATGTGGTTTACGGCGGCTGGATCGCGCTGCTCGGTGCGGTGCTGGCCTTCGCCGGTACCCGGCTGATGATCATGGACAAGCCAGCCACGCTGTCCCAGGCGCAAATCAGGCCGACGCTGGAGATCCTCCTGGTCGCCGTCGTCATGGGCGCAGCACTCTTTACGACGGCCTTCGCGCTGAACATCGACGACGGTGGTACCTTCGTCAGCTTCATCGCCTTCCTCGGCACTTTCGTTGCGGTGCTCTTCCGGGTCGGCGCCATGGGCTTTCTCTCGGGAGTTTCCCAGCGTCACAGGAAAGTACTAATCCTTGCCGCATTCGTAGTGGCGTTCTTGTTTCCCTTCACCCAGGGCGGCTCCGACGCCAATATGTCCATTGCCACGCAGGTGATTATCTTCGCTGCAGCCGCGATGGGCCTCAACATTACCGTCGGCCTCGCCGGTCTGCTCGACCTTGGCTATATCGCGTTCCTCGGTGCGGGCGCCTTCACGGCGGCCGTCTTGTCGCGCTCAGCTTTCGCCACCGCCGACATCCATCCGCCGTTCTTTGTGGTCGTTCTCATCGCTGGCGCGGTGTCCGCTACTCTTGGCCTGATCATCGGCTCCCCGACATTGCGGGTGTCCGGTGACTACCTGGCCATTGTGACGCTGGCGTTCGGTGAGATCTTCCGCATTACGATGATCAACTTGGACGGCGAGGCCGGCCCGAACATTACGCACGGATCCAACGGCATTCCCGCGATTCCCGACCTCACTCTTTTCGGCTTTGACTTCGGCAGGCCGCATGTTGTGCTGGGTATCCCGCTCGGCCGCTTCTCCAACTATTACTTCCTGCTGCTGGTGTTGATCGCGTTTGTCATTTTGGTGTTCGTCCGGCTCAACAATTCCCGCATTGGCCGTGGCTGGGTGGCGATCCGGGAGGACGAGAAGGCAGCCGAGGCCATGGGCGTCAACGTCTTCGGCCTGAAGCTCTTCGCGTTCGCTAGCGGTGCGTTCCTGGCCGGCATCGCAGGCGCGGTCAAGGCCCATCAGGACATCTCGGTTACACCGGACCAGTTCATCTTCCTGGAGTCTGCGTTCTTGCTAGCGGCGATCGTGCTCGGAGGTATGGGCACCGTGCTCGGCGTGCTGGTTGGTGCCACGCTGCTGAAGCTGCTGCCCGAGAAGCTGCGCTTCGTCAGCGACTTTCGGCTGATGATCTTCGCCCTGCTTTTGATCGTGATGATGCGCTTCCGGCCAGAGGGCATGATCCCGAGCCAGCGCAGGCAGCTGGAGTTCCACGAGGAGGATGAGGAGCTGGCCGAGCGGATCGAGGTGGAAGTCGAGGAGACTGGCGCATTGAGGGGAGCTGGGGTGCTATGACGACTGCAGTCGACGCATCTGGCGTGGGCGCCCAGGCTGACGGCTCGCCCATCCTGGTCGCAGAGAATGTGACGATGCGATTCGGCGGCCTGGTCGCTGTCGACTCTGTGAACCTGAATGTCAGCAGGGGCGAGATTATGGGCCTGATCGGGCCCAACGGGGCCGGCAAGACCACGTTCTTCAACTGTCTGACCGGCCTCTACCTTCCGACAGCCGGGAGCGTAATCTTCGAGGGCGCGCTGCTGCCACCCAAGCCTCGCAAGGTTGTCATTGCAGGGATGGCTCGAACGTTCCAGAACATCCGGCTGTTCGGCAACATGACCGCCCTCGAAAACGTGATGGTCGGCCGTTACTGCCGTACCAACACCGGGCCGCTCACGTCGATCATTCGCGGACCCAAGTTCCATCGCGATGAGAAGGCAACCTCAGCACGTGCCCAAGAGCTGCTCGACTTCGTCGGGCTTGGCAACACGACAGATAATCTGGCACGCCATCTCTCCTATGGCGATCAGCGGCGGCTCGAGATCGCCCGCGCTCTCGGCACAGATCCCAAGCTGTTGCTGCTGGACGAGCCGACGGCAGGGATGAATCCTCAGGAGACCAGGCAAGCCGAGGAGCTGATCTTCAAAATCCGCGATCAGGGGCTGGCGGTGGTGGTCATCGAGCACGACATGCGGTT
This sequence comes from Propionibacteriaceae bacterium, assembly GCA_036519615.1. Lineage (GTDB taxonomy): Bacteria > Actinomycetota > Actinomycetes > Propionibacteriales > Propionibacteriaceae > Microlunatus. Next base: position 7,248 of record DATDKX010000404.1, on the reverse strand, counting down.
CATCTTCAATCTCTGCGACCGCGTGCTGTGCCTGGTCCAGGGCAGGACCTTGATCGAGGGCACGCCAACGGAGGTCCAGTCCGACCCCAGAGTGATCGAGGCCTATATCGGCACCGGACCCGAGGACGCCGCCGAACTCGAGGCGTTCGAGGAGGAGGGCCAGGGCAATGCTTGAGGTCAAGGACCTGAAGGTCGCGTACGGCCGGGTCATGGCTGTCAAGGGAATCAGTTTCAAGGTCGATCAAGGCCAAGTCGTGACGCTCCTGGGCACCAACGGTGCTGGGAAGACCACCACGCTGCGTACCATCTCGGGGCTGATCAGGCCGGAGTCCGGCGAGATTTGGTTCGAGGGATCCCGGATTGATGCGACTCCCGCACATGAGGTAGTTACAAGGGGCTTGGCGCATTCGCCAGAGGGGCGCCGGATATTCCCGCGGCTTACCGTCGAAGAGAACCTGATGCTCGGCGCCTTCGCGCGCAAGGACCGGAGTGGCGTGACGCAGGATCTCGAACGAGTCTTCAATCTCTTCGACATCTTGCGGGAACGACGCTCCCAGCCCGCCGGTACGTTCTCAGGCGGCGAGCAGCAGATGCTCGCTATCGGCCGAGCGATGATGAGCCGGCCAAAGCTGCTAATGCTCGATGAGCCATCGATGGGCCTCTCGCCGATCATGATGCAGCGCATCATGGCGACTATCGTCGAACTGCAGTCGGAAGGTGTGACCATCCTGCTCGTCGAGCAGAATGCACCCGCTGCGCTCTCCCTCGCCAATTACGGATACGTCCTGGAAGTCGGCAAGATCGTGCTGGAAAACACCGGCAAGGCGCTACTTGGTGACGAGAACGTCCGAAAGGCCTATCTCGGGGAGGACTAGCCACCCGCGGCCTGAGAATGCGGAGCTCGGAGCAACAGGCGAGCTGTTAGTTGCCCATCGTTAGGATGCGAACTAGCTTCGAATAAGCCGGCGGATGATCGGCGAGGTAGGAGCAGACCGGGTGACAACGTCGTCAGCAATCGGTTCCGATGCCGCCGTCCCGCACGCAGTGGGAGCGGCGGCAGCCAGTGTCTGGGGAGACGAATCCGAGATTGCCGCAGCAGCGGTGGCTCTGGCCAGTCGCCGCATCAGCAAACCTTCGGATCCCAAGACGACAGCACGACCTGCCTCGGAGTTGTTGGCCGATGCCGGCCAGACCATTACGCCGGATGGGCTGGGTGCCGAGCAGGCGCTACGCATCTTCGAAGATGTCATCGCTCCCGCCACTCGTGCTCAAGACGATCCGATGAACCTCGCCTACATCGCAGCTGCGCCAACTCGTGCCGCGCTTGCCTTCGATGCTGTGGTGAGCAGCTACAACATTTTCGCCGGAAGCTGGGAGTCCGGATCGGGTGCGATCTTCGCCGAGAACCAAGCGCTGGGCTGGCTCGTCGAGCTGCTCGGCTGGCCGAAGACGGCCGGCGGCTGCTTCGTGTCCGGCGGCACGACCGGTAACCTCTCCGCCCTTGTGGCCGCACGGCAATTTGCTCGAAACCAGCTAGGTAGGCATCCGGCCGGACAATGGCGGCTGGCCTGCACAACGCAGGCCCATTCATCAGTGCAGGCGGCAGCCTCCGTGCTGGACGCCGAAGTCGTGATCGTTCCGGAAAATGATCAAGGCCAGTTGACCGGCGACGCTCTGCGGTCCGTATTGATCAATTCGCGTGACGTGTTCGCGGTCGTTGCGTCGGCCGGCACCACGAACGCCGGCATCATCGACGACCTGGCCGGTATCGCCGAGATCTGCGAACGCTTCGGGATCTGGATGCACGTCGACGGAGCGTACGGTGGTGCCGCTCTTGCCGCGCCAACCGTTCGTCATCTCTTTGCTGGCATCGAGCGCGCCGACAGCTTCATTGTCGACCCGCACAAGTGGTTGTTCGCAACCTATGACTGTTGTGCCTTGCTCTACCGGAAACCCGAACTCGCACGGGCGGCGCATTCCCAGCATGCTGGCTATCTGGACGCCATCGATCGCGAAGTCTGGAACCCATGGGACTACGGGGTGCACCTGAGCCGGCGGGCTAGGGGCTTGCCGTTCTGGTTTAGCTTGGCCACTCACGGCACTGACCGGTACAGCGCGGCGATCGAACAGACCTTGACCACGGCACGAGTTGTTGCAGAGGGAATACAAAGCATCCCGCAGCTGCGTCTGCTTTTGAAGCCGACGCTGTCGGTGGTGCTCTTCGACCGGCCCGGATGGGATGGAGCTGCCTATCGTCGTTGGTCACGGCGACTTGCACTCGACGGCCGGATCCTTTGCATTCCGACCGTGTGGAAGGGCCGAACGGCGCTGCGGCTGGCGTTCGTGAATCCGGCTACCCAGGCCAATCAGGTCCTCGAGGTGCTCGCGGAGACCACCGTCTCCCCAACTGGCAATGCGTAGTTCGTCGACCTCCTGCTGATTCTTCGACCTCCTGATGAAACCTACGCCCACGTAGGCTCCTGTCGCTTTGCACAGGTTGCAACTGTGTAGACCGCCGGAAACCCATGCAGACCTCGCCCCGCTACGCGATTCACCCGCGCTCGGAGGCTGCCGAGAGTCACGGGGATGAATGATCAGGTGGCGCGCGGGCTGACGAGCTGGCACGTCACCCGGGCCGTACAGACGCGCTTGTCAGCATCATCGGTGATCACGATCTCGTAGCTCGCAATCGATCTGCCGAGGTGTAGCGCGGTGGCGGTTCCCGTTACCCAACCCGCGGTCACCGATCGGTGGTGTGTGGCATTGATGTCCACCCCGACGGAGATCTTCTCCGGCTGCGCGTGCATGAAGGATCCCAACGAGGCAAGCGTCTCGGCCAACACGCATGACGCGCCGCCGTGCCAGAGCCCGTACGGCTGGGTGTTGCCAGCCACCGGCATCCGTCCGACCACCCGCTCAGGTGTCAAGGTCAGCAGTTCGAAGCCCATCTTGGAGTTGAGCGCACCGTTCATATCGGCATACTCGGCGGGGATGTCTTGCCGGTCGTAGATCGGAGTCACGGGGCTCAGACTAGTGACTGAAGGACCTGCCCTCAGCGTCAGTGCGCACGGCTAGAGTCGGCATGTGCCGACCAGGACTCAGGTCACCAGCGCCCCAGTTAGCCAGCTGCCAGCGCCGCCCAAGCTGATGCTGATCGACGGGCATTCGATCGCGTACCGGGCCTTCTTTGCCCTTCCGGTCGAGAACTTCTCGACACAAACCGGCCAGCACACCAATGGGGTGTTCGGGTTCACCTCAATGCTGATCAATGTGCTGCGTGACGAGAAGCCAACCCATCTCGCCGTCGCCTTCGACGTCTCCCGCCAGACCTTCCGCTCCGAGATCTACAGCGAGTACAAGGCTAATCGCTCCACCACTCCCGATGAGTTCCGAGGACAGCTCGACCTGGTCAAGGAGGTGCTCAAGGCCCTCAACATTCCGTACGTGGAAAAGGCAGGCTTTGAAGCCGATGATGTGATCGCTACTCTCGCCACCCGGGCGGAGGCGGCCGGCTTTGATGTGTTGATTTGTACCGGCGACCGCGACGAGTTCCAGCTAGTTAGTGACAGCGTAACCGTGCTGTATCCGCGGAAAGGCGTTTCCGATCTTGCGCGCATGACACCCAAGGCCGTGGAAGAACGCTACTTTGCGACCCCCGCTCGATATCCCGAGCTAGCGGCGTTGGTGGGGGAGTCGAGCGACAACCTGCCGGGCGTCCCAGGCGTCGGGCCCAAGACCGCTGCGAAGTGGCTAGAGATGTATGACGGCCTGGAAAATCTTGCCGCACATGCCAGCGAACTCAAGGGCAAGGCCGCGGAGGAGTTCCAGAAACGCGTCGAGGACGTACTGCGCAACCGGCAGGTGAACGCCCTGGTTCGTGATCTGGACTTGCCGGTAAGTCTCGACGATTTGGTACGCCGACCATGGGACCGCGAGGCGACCCACCAGCTATTCGATGGCCTGGAATTCCGAGTGCTGCGTGATCGACTGCTTGAGGCATTGCCCAATCAAGATGAAATCGTCCCCGAAGGTGGATTCGACCTGGAGGGCGCATTACTGGAGCCTGGTGAGCTCGGGAGCTGGCTTGCCGAGCATGCAGCCGGCGACCGCACCGGCGTCGACATCATCGGTCATTGGGGCTCTGGGACCGGCGACGTGACGGCTCTCTCCCTAGCTGCCGGCGACGGGGCCGCGGCCTACCTAGTGGTGTCAGACCTCGGCTCCGCTGATGAGAATGCTCTCGCAGATTGGCTTGCAGACTCGGAGCGGCACAAGGCGATGCACGACGCCAAAGGTCCATTGCTGGCCCTATGGGCGCGCGGCTGGGATCTCGCAGGACTGACCTCCGATACTCAGCTGGCCGCATATCTGATAACCCCTGATCAGCGGACCTTTGACCTAGCCGACCTCACCATCCGCCACCTCAAGCGGGAGCTGCGGGTTGAGGGCGCGCCCGATCTCAGTGACTCTGATCAGCTAGCACTGGACTTCGGCGATGACGACTCTGGTGCCAAGGTGGCAGCTGAGGCTTCGATGGTTCGCGCTCGCGCCGTCATCGATCTGGCCGACGCACTGGACTCAGAGATTGAGCAGCGCAACGGTACGAGCCTGCTCTATGGCGTGGAGCTACCGCTGCTTCGCACGTTGGCGCGTATGGAGCAAACCGGTGTCGCTGTGGATGTCGAGCATCTGGAGGCGCTGGAGTCCGGATTTGCCGCCACGGTGAACCGCGCCGCGAGCGAGGCTTACGAGGTGCTGGGCAAGCAGATCAATCTCGGCTCGCCCAAGCAGCTCCAGGTGGTGCTGTTCGATGAGCTCGGCATGCCCAAGACCCGGCGTACTCGAACCGGATATACGACCGACGCGGAGGCGCTGCAGCAGCTCTATGTGAAGACTGAGCACCCGTTCCTGGCCCACTTGCTGGTGCACCGGGACGCGATCCGGCTCAAGCAGACGGTTGAGGGTCTGCTCAAAGCGATCGCCGACGATGGCCGTATCCATACGACGTACGCGCAGACCATTGCCTCCACCGGTCGCCTCTCCAGCACTGACCCGAACCTGCAGAACATCCCAATTCGCACTGAGGAAGGGCGCCGGATTCGGCAGGCGTTCGTGGTCGGCGAGGGCTATGACGCCTTGATGTCGGCAGACTATTCCCAGATCGAGATGCGCATCATGGCCCATGTCAGTCAGGACGAGAGCCTGATCGAGGCCTTCAAGTCAGGGATGGACTTTCATACCGTCACGGCATCGCGGGTCTTTGGCGTCGAGCCGGAGCAGATTACGCCGGCGGAGCGCGCCAAGATCAAGGCGATGAATTACGGCCTCGCGTACGGGCTGAGCGCGTACGGACTCAGCCAGCAACTGAACATCGAGGTTTCCGAAGCTAAGGCGTTGATGGATGAATACTTCGAGCGGTTTGGTGGCGTCCGGACTTATCTGCATTCGCTGGTAGCCGATGCGCGGCGTACCGAGTACACCGAGACCATCCTCGGTCGCCGGCGCTATCTACCTGACTTAATGAGTGACAACCGGCAGCGTCGTGAAATGGCCGAGCGCATGGCACTGAATGCGCCGATTCAGGGCTCCGCGGCAGACATCATCAAGATCGCCATGCTGGATGTCGAGAAGGCGCTCGACGATGCCGGAATGAGGAGCCGGATGCTCCTTCAGGTGCATGACGAACTGGTCTTCGAGATCGGCCCAGGCGAGCGCGAGGCGCTGGAGGAGCTGGTAAGGAGCAAGATGGGCCACGCGGTTGCGCTCGACGTCCCGCTTGATGTGTCGGTGGGAGTCGGGCGCTCCTGGCATGATGCGGCTCACTAGTGCTGCAGGGTCCCGGAGGATCGACAGCGCGATGTTTGACCCTTTTGGAGCGCGGCGCTAACCTGAACCGTCGCTGTGACCTGCGCGACTTCGGACGGAGTAGGTCACGCTCGTACGGGTCGGATTGTCGTCAGCTGCTGGTTGAACCTCTTCGTGTGTACGGATCGGTCACAGCCACGCCCACAACACATCAACCATCCCGGAGCCCTACTACATGACGTCCTCCCTTGAGGCACCACCCCAGGTTGCTGTCGACGACCTGGGTTCACCTGAGGCCTTCCTCGAGGCCATCGACAAGACCATCAAGTACTTCAATGACGGCGACATCGTCACCGGCACCGTTGTCAAGGTGGACCGTGACGAGGTACTTCTCGATATCGGCTACAAGACTGAAGGGGTAATCCCTTCCAAAGAGCTCTCGATCAAGCACGATGTCGACCCCTTCGAGGTGGTCAGTGTCGGCGACCAGGTCGAGGCCCTCGTTCAGCAGAAGGAGGACAAGGAAGGTCGCCTCATCCTGTCCAAGAAGCGCGCCCAGTATGAGCGCGCCTGGGGCACGATCGAAAAGATCAAGGAAGAAGACGGTGTCGTGACCGGCCAGGTCATCGAGGTCGTCAAGGGCGGCCTGATCATCGACATCGGCCTTCGCGGCTTCCTTCCCGCCTCACTCGTGGAGATGCGGCGCGTCCGCGATCTTCAGCCCTACGTCGGCATGGAGCTCGAGGCCAAGATCATCGAACTGGACAAGAACCGGAACAACGTGGTGCTGTCCCGCCGTGCCTGGTTGGAGCAGACTCAGTCCGAGGTACGCCAGAACTTCCTTACTCAGCTGCAAAAGGGCCAGATCCGGCGCGGCGTGGTGTCCTCCATCGTCAACTTCGGCGCATTCGTCGATCTTGGCGGCGTAGACGGCCTAGTGCACGTCTCGGAGCTGTCCTGGAAGCACATCGACCATCCCTCCGAAGTGGTCGAGGTCGGCCAGGAAGTCACCGTCGAGGTGCTCGATGTTGATATGGACCGCGAGCGCGTCTCGTTGTCGCTCAAGGCCACTCAAGAAGACCCGTGGCAGGCATTTGCGCGGACGCACCAAATCGGTCAGATCGTCCCCGGTCGGGTCACCAAGCTCGTCCCATTTGGTGCCTTCGTCCGCGTAGAGGAGGGCATCGAGGGTTTGGTGCACGTATCCGAGCTGGCCGAACGGCATGTGGAGATTCCGGAGCAAGTCGTCCAGGTCAACGACGATGTCATGGTCAAGATCATCGACATCGATCTGGACCGCCGTCGCATCTCGTTGTCGCTGAAGCAGGCGAATGAGGGCGTCGATGCGACAGCCGACGACTTCGACCCGACGCTTTACGGCATGGCCGCCTCGTACGACGAGCAGGGCAACTACCTGTATCCGGAGGGCTTTGATCCCGAGAC
>DATDKX010000403.1:0-5472 GCA_036519615.1 Propionibacteriaceae bacterium | reverse complement strand
GAATCTTCCCTGCGGATCGCCGTTGTTCAGGTGGTTGAGCAAGCATCCGCAGTCTTTGGCTTCACTCCTCGGGTTCGGTTTGACGGCCCGCTGGACACCGTGGTGCAACAGGGCTTGGTCGACGATGTCCAGGCCGTGGTGCGGGAGGCACTCACCAACGCCGCAAAATACGCCCGTGCGACCGACATCCAGATCGACGTTACTGCTGAGGGCGCCAGACTGGTGATCGCTGTCTTTGACAATGGAGCAGGAATGGCGACCACCAAACGTCGGAGCGGCATCGCCAACCTGAGGAAACGCGCCATGCAGCGAGGCGGCAGCCTGGCCGTTGCACATCGGCCGGAGGGCGGAACTCAACTCCGCTGGAGCGTGCCAGCCAGTTAGCAACACCATTCACAGTCCCAGTAGGGCTGACGTTCGGGGTGCATGGCGTCGACACCAACTCTCGTACCAAGCCCGCCTGCCCACGGCCCCACTATCATCACCGGGCAGCTGGCTGCATTGACACACTCCCGTGCGACCGCAGACAGTCTTGGCGACCTGCCATCTGCCATTCGGCTACGTCCGACTATGAGGAGCTCAGCCCCGACACTGGCCTCGGCCAAGCCCTCGACCGTCGGCGTATCCAGGGCATGGTGGCGCACAAGAACACTCGGATACTGACGACCACCCCGCGCCAGCGCAGTTCGACCTCGCGTTTGCGGCAACCGCATGGCATTGGCTGGACTCATCGGTCCGCTACCGCCGAGCCTGGCGGTTGCTGCGGCCGTGTGGGCACCTCGCGATCTGGGGCGCCGTCCACGTCTTTCCCGAGGGCGGCGACCCGTTCTTCGCGGAACTGCAGGATGCCTACGACGAGATCGGCGAGATCCTGCCGGAGGAGGCGAGCCGGCCGGCGACCTGCCTGACGATCGCGAAGGGATCGAAGGCACGGGTTTGTTCGAGGACCTCGTCGTCTGCCACTTCGACTGGGAGGCTACCTACGCTGCTGATCAATACCTCCGCTTGCTCGACACCTTCTCCGGACACATCTTGATGGAGCCGTGGCAGCGCGATTACCTGTATCGCGTGATCGACATCGGCTAGAGCAGCGCCCAGAGGGGCGGTTGAATCGCCATTGGGGAGCCGTGTCGCAGGTGGCCCCTCGGGTGGACTCGCCGCTGCGCATTCCGTAAGCCGACCCTCAGTCGTGCGAGCACACTGCGGAAGAGTCGACAAGGAAGGTTCATTGAGACACTTTCGGCCACCAATTGGATGAGCTAACTTCCGCGTAGTCCTCGGCCCTGTCCTGCACTAGGACGTAGATGGACACGTCGACGGTCTCCGGCGAACATGCGAGGTGGTCAGGACGGGCTGCGACTTTGACCGGCCTCATGAGGTTCCGCCGACCGTTCCCCACTGTGGGGTCGCGTCACAACCCGTCTCCGGGGCGCCTAGAGGCACCCCGGTCGCCACGATCATCGCGGAGTGGGATCCGGGTGCGGCACCTGTGCTCAGCGGAGGTCCGAAACCGGCGGCGCCGACGTTGTCGTCGTTCCTGTGCTGACGTGCGCCGAGCTCGAGGACTCAGGATTCTTGACCTCGACGCCGCCGAAGATGGCAGTCGCCACGACGTTCAGGACGGGCGCGTCCGGGGCAAGGATGGGCTGCCCGCTCGTCTTGTCGTGGTAGCCACCGAAGATGGGCAGACCGGAGAGCTGGACCCGCCAGCCGGTCGGCACGATGACCTCGACGCCCCCGAACATGGCAAGTGCATCGACTCGCGCGCCCGGTTGCAGTCCTGCTTCCCGCAGGTCGAGGGTTGCGCCTCCGAAGAGTGCAGAGACGTTGGCGTGACGAAAGCGCGGCGACCGGTTAGTGACGTGGGAGCCGCCGAGCAGTGCGAAGACGTCCTGCCGCTCGGAGGGATCCGATGCGTGAGCACGCTGCCGTGCGAAATCAACGAGGAACCAGCCGCCGACGACGATTACCACGCCAGGCCAGAGGATCCGCCCCACGTCCACATTCAGCAACTGGCTGATCAGCAACCCCGTACCGACGAGAATCAATACCGCCGGGCCAGGCGACAGGCGGCCACCCGCGAACACGGCAAGCACTCCCAGCGCGATGACGGCCAGCGGCCACCAGTGGCCGATCAGTGGCCCTGCGGCAAGGACGCCGAGGGCATCCAGGAGCCAAAGCAGGCCGATCGCCACCAAGACGGCTCCGATCCACACGCGAAGCGGTTTCACCGAAATCTCCCTCCTGAGATCATCTGATCTCCAAGACTGATGACTCTGGGGCCGTGGGCGACGGATCGGACTCCGACCGAGATCGATGTCGAACCAGCTGGGATGCGGCCACCCGGGGTCTCAGCACACACTCTCGCCCCGCGGACCGGAGAGGTAAGGGTCGATGGACCTACAGCGGACGGGCCATCCGCCCCAGACGCAACCGGGGGCAGTCCCGTCCATGCAGGACCGCATGGCCGCGCTGTCGACCAACAGTCGACCACCGTCACGCTCAGACGACACTGATGGCCCTGGCGCTCAATTGTTGTCAGCTCAGATGTGTCATCGTCCGCGGTCTTGGCCGCGGACAGCGCCGGACCCATGCCCCCGACCTGCCCCCGATTGTCCAACGCTCGCCGTTGACGGCCGTCGATAGCCGCAGAATCAATGGACCGCCTGGCTCTCTCCGCAGGCAAACATTCAGACACTCAAGCGCAAGATGCCAGCGCTGATGCTTGGGCTACAGGACGAGCTGTGTGACATGGTCGACGCAACAGCAGAACTCGCCTCTCCGGGCATTGTCAAGGTCAGCAAGTCCACGGGTGAGCCGGGCGTCGTGCAGATTCGTCCAGGCGTCCTCCACGCCTTCCACGTGGTCAAGCTTGGCGGCCAGGTCGTCGAGGAGGTCCGCCGTCGTGTCCAGCAAGCGATCACCGGGCACCCGGGGCGGCAAGGGCGACCCGCTCTACGGCATCCGTAACCTGCTGCGGCGCGCCGAGGAACGCCTGACGGACCGGCTGTCGGCCACGGTCGACGCCGATGAACGTCATGTTGAGGTGCTCGTCGCCTGGCAGTGCGCTCAACAGCTGCGGCAGGTCTAACCACCAGACAGCGCCGCTGACGGTCGCAGGCTGGCGACCAAGATCGTCGATAGGTTCCCGTCCTACCCGATCCGCGAGATCACCCGGCTCGGCCGCACTCTGAAGCGCTGGCGGACTGCGTTCCTGGCCTACTTCGACACCGCCGGCCCGTCGAACGGCGGCACCGAGGCCGATCAACGGGCTGATCCCGTGTTAGGGAGGTTGGACCCTGCCCGCTGTGGATGAGGCGGTCTCGTACGACGACCAGGCGCGCGGGTGATTTTATGCGATCCATATGAACCATCGAGCTTCGATCGCATTGATGCCGTCGTCGGTGAGCAGGTTTGGAGCCTCGCTGACTTCACGCTCGACCTCGGGAATCGGCCGGGTCAGCGGCGACAAGAAGGGGTCTTCACTCGGGATCGCCGCCGCAGTCGGCTGCCTACGCGCTGGGTCTCAGCTGGCCAAAAGGGAGCGGCCTTCGGCAGAAGAGGGTGCGACGAGAGCGACAGACCGGGGACCGCGGCCATGGCCAACAAATGAGCGGCCGCCAAGAGCGGTCGCGCGAACGTGAGAATGGTCAGAGCCGCTACGCCGCCAAGCAGGCGCCACAGTGCAACCGAGCTCGCCCAGCTAGGTGCAGGTTGCCGGGAAGGGCATGGTTCGTCCGACCGGGCCACGGTTACGACAGAAAAGCAGCCCCTGCTGGTGCAAGTCGTAGATGATGCCGGAGATGGCGTTGGGGTAGTTGGTGAACAGGTGCCCGAGAACCACGCCGCTCGCCTTGGCTGACCGTGGCGAGTTTCGCACGATGTAGCGGATGCTTGAGGTGCTGCGGCGACTGCCGTTGACGTACTGCCAGTCCCGAGTATCGATCGTCCACGTGCAGATGCGGTAGCCCAGGCTGCCCGCGATGGTGGACACCCGCGAGTTGTACGCGCCGTAGGGGGGACGCAATCGATTGCTCGAGATGCCGTTGCGGATCTGCCAGCTCACGCTGGAGTTTGATAGCTGGGTCAGATCGGGGTGGGAGTAGGTGTGGTTGAGCACCCAGTGGCCCTGCTTCCGGAGCGTTGAGACGATGCCGGGGTAGTTCTTGGCGTTCTGGTTGAGCAGGAAGAACGCTGCCCGGATGTTGCGCGACTGCAGGTAGGCCCCGATGCGGGTCGCCCGGTACGGATCGCCGTAGGCCCAATCGTCGAATGTGAGCAGCACTCGACCAGAGGTGTTGCCGCAGCGCGAGTTGTAGTAGGTGGCGGCTTGAGCCGGTGCCGCCTGAGTCGTTGCCAGACCTGCGAGCAGCACCACCAACGCGGTCGCGGTAATCAATCTTCGCCACACGTGGCATCCCCCAAGCTCGCTTGCAGAGTCTCCCGCCAAGGCTCGTACTGGACTCACACAGCAGCCAGAGGCGAAGGGCAGCTGCCGTTCGGGACCTTGGACCTCCTTCTGTCACCAAGGCTCATGCTCAGCCGACCTGCCTGCCTGTCCCCTGGGGAGGTGGTGCTGACTGCGCCCCAGCCGGTGGCGTGCTGGGAACCTACCGGTGAGCCTTCCGCCGCACTGCACCGCAGACGGGATTGACGCCCGAGGACACGTACACGTTGATGCTCGCCATATCGTGCTCAGTGGGCCCTCTGATTACGCACAGTTCAGTGGTTCAAGTCCACTTGGCCACCTGACCAGGCTTTTGCTGGTTTGGTGAGCCAACGTGATCCACCTTTGATCTATGACAGGAGCACGCCGCCGTCCACGATTATTTGGGTGCCTGTCATGTAGCTGGAGAGGTTGGAGGCCAGAAAGAGCACGGCACGAGCGACGTCGTCTGGTTCACCCATCCGTCTCATGGGGATGCGGGCGAGGAAGGCGTCGAGGAGCTGAGACATGTCGATCCCCTTCGGGATCTCCAGCGACTCTTGAACCTCCCGGACGCCGGGAGTGGCGATGCCTCCTGGGGCGACGGCATTGACCCAGATGCCGTGGGGCGCGAGTTCGAGCGCGAGGTTCTTCGTAAATCCCCACACCCCATGCTTCGAGGCATCGTAGTGTGCCAGCCCAGCACTGGAGGGATGAAGCGCATCGATCGACGTGATATTGATGATCCGACCGCCGAGCCCCCGGGCGATCATTCTTGCAGCTGCTGCTTTACTGGCCAGGAACACTCCTTTGAGGTTGACATCGATGACACGCTGAAAGTCAGCCGCAGTCATGTTCATCACGAGAATGTTCGGATATATGCCGGCATTGTTGACGAGAATATCGATGCCACCATAGGCGTGGACCGTTGATTCGATCACGTCATTCACAGCGACTTCATCGGCGACGTCACAACGCTCAAAATGTAGCTTCAGTCCGCCGACTTGCTCGGCGAAGAACTGTCTGGCCTCCTCCAGGTGCTCTGG
>DATDKX010000402.1:0-3492 GCA_036519615.1 Propionibacteriaceae bacterium | reverse complement strand
GTCATGTACTGGTGCAGCACGGCGCGGGCCTCGCTGCTGAGCAGCACGTAATGCTGCAACGAGGCTAGGGTCCGCATCACGTTTGGAGGGCAGCAAGCGCAGTGGAACCACTCGACGCGCTGGTAGTCGCCGTCAGTGCCGTGGGCAATGTGACCCTCTCGGACCTGCAGCGGGTTGGCGTATATGTAGCGCTGGCCGTCCAAGGAGAGGCCGGCCAGGAACCCGTTGTAGAGTGTGCGCTCCATGAGGTCCGCGTACTTGGATTCGCCGGTGATCATCAGCATCCGCCAGGAAAACATGATCGAGGCGATGGCCGCGCAGGTTTCGCAGTAGCTCCGCTCATTGGGTAACTCGTAGGGGTCGCCGAACGCCTCATCGCTGTGGTGCGCCCCGATCCCCCCGGTCAGGTACGTCTTGCTGGTTACCATCTCGGCCCAGAGCCGCTCGAGGGCGTGGAGCAGGCTCGCATCGCCGCTCTCCATGTACACATCTGCGACTCCGGCGAGGAAGTAGAGCTGACGGACCGCGTGCCCCTCCGCCGACGGAGCGTCCCGGACCGGTATGTGGTCCTGCCAGTAGTGCCGGCCAAAACGACCCTGGCCGAGCAGTCCGTGCCCACGCCGGTCGACGAAGTAGCGGGCTCGTTCCAGGTACGGCTTGACGCCGGTCTCCCTGTAGAGCTCGACCAATGCGGTCTCGATCTCCGCGTGTCCGCAGACGCCGTCGACCTTGCCCGGCTCCGTGCCGAATGTGTCCACGACCAGGTCCGCCACCCGCCGAGCCACCTCGAGCAGGTCTAGGTCGCCGGTGGTCCGGTGCAGCGCCACGGCCGCCTGGATCAGGTGTCCGGCGCAGTACAGCTCGTGTCCCCACTGCAACTGGACGAACCGCTCGCCGGGGAATCGCACCTGGAAGTGCGAGTCGAGGTAGCCGTCGGGCTGCTGGGCGTCGCGAAGCAGCCGCTCGGTCTGGCCTAGCTGTTGCCGCAGCCGGTCGGCCAGTCTGGAACTCAGCGCCGGATCGGCGAACGCCCAGGCGACTGCTTCCAGCCACTTGTAGACGTCGCTATCTAGGAAGGGCAGGTCGTTGACGTAGTCGCCGGTACTGCGACCTGCGGCGAGCTCCAAGTTGTGGAAGTTGCCTGCCTGGTGCAGCCTGTTCCAGCCGCCCGGGATACTCACCTCCCGGTTGATCCGCCGTCGATCCGCCCACAACCCACCCGTGATCTCGGCTGCGTTGGCAGGCCGGAGACATGTTGTGCTGCCGGCTGCGAGTCGGATCGGGCCGCCGTAGCGCTGGCTGGTTTGGGTCATGGAAAGTCCTTCCCGATGAGTCAGGGAGTCACCTGGCATGCTCGCGACTCGGACCGGTCGACTCGCCGATGGCCAGCACACCTGCGCGGAGCACAGGCGTCATCGGCGGGCCGCCGTCCAGCTGACGCAGCAGGGCCTCGACGCCGAGCCGACCGAGCTCGGTGCCGGGCGCGGTTACGGTCGTCAACGGTGGATTGCAGATCGCCGCCATGTCGAGCGAGCTCAAGATGGACATCACCGAGATGTCGCTGGGCACCTCCCGACCAGTCCGAGTCAGCTCGGCGACCAAGCCGGCGGCCGCAACCTCGTCGGCGATGATCACTGCGGTAGTGTCCGGCGCGGTCGCCACCAGCTCCATCGCGGCCTCGCGCCCCGAGCGCACCGTCTGCCGGCAGACCAGGACCACGGGCTCGATGTCGCGCTGTGCGCAGAGCTCGCGGTAGGCGATCTCCGAGCGGACGTACGGGCCGTAGCGGGCGAAGCTCTCACCCTCCTGGCTGCCGTTGACCAGGACGATCTTGTGGTGGCCGAGCGTGGCCAGATGGTCCATGGCCATCTGTACCGACGCGTCGAAGTCGATGTCGACGTACTGCAGCCCGGTCACGTCGCGGGTCCGGCCGATTAGGGCGAACGGGATGTCGAGCTCCCGCAGCGCTGCTACCCGGGCGTCGTCGAGCTGGACCTCCATCAGCAGGACACCGTCGACCAGCTTCTGGCCGACCAGCGCAGCCAGCTCACTACCGTCGTTGCCGACCGGCCAGACGACCAGGTGGTACTCGGCGGCGCTCGCTGCTCGCGCGGCGCTCGTGATGAACTCGGTGATCGAGCCGGACAGCCGGTGCTCGAGCACTGGATAGACGAGCGCGATGATCTGGGTACGTCGGCTGGCCAGGGCTCGGGCGACGATGTTCCGCCGAAAGCCCAGCTCGGTCATCACCCGCTCGATCCGCTCGCGAGTCTCCGGCGCCACCCGCTTGGAGTTGTTGACCACGAAGGACACGGTGGCGATTGACACGCCGGCCGCCTCCGCCACCTCCCGCATGGTGGTAGCCATTCGCGCGTCCTCCGATCGCTGTGCCTGTGGAACCGGACGAACCTATTGACAAATCCGTCGTTGGCCCGCAAAACTCGAGCAAAAGCCAGTTTAAACGCTTAACCATCGATTCCGGAAGCTTTGCAAAGCCGAGTTAAGCGCTTTGACATTCAGATCTGGTCGAGTTGGCGAAGGAGCTTTACTGATGATCAAGAAGCGACTGGTGGCCGCGGTCGCGATAGCGACGCTGGCCCCCCTGACCCTTGCCGCATGCGGCGGCGGCGGGTCGAACGGCGCGGGGAGCAACAGCAGCTCCTCCTCCGAGGCCGTCGACAGCCTGACAGTGCTGGACTACTACAACGACGAGCCGGCCAAGTCCCTGATCGGCGACATGCTGCAAAAGTGCGGGACCTCGATCGGGGTCGCCAAAGTCGATCACCAATCGGTGCCCGGCCCGACACTGATCCAGAAGGTGCTACAGCAGGCGTCGTCGAAGACGCTGCCCGACGTGCTGATGCTGGACAACCCCGACATCCAACAGATCGCCGAGGCGGGTGCGCTCGTGCCGTTGGGCGACTTCGGGCTCAACGCCGACGGGTACGCGCCCGGTCCAGTGTCGGCGGCCACGTACGACGGCCAGCTCTACGGTCTGCAGCCCGGCGCCAACACGCTCGCCATCTTCTACAACAAGGACGTGCTGGCCAAGGCGGGGGTGCAGCCGCCGAAGACCTGGGATGAGCTGAAAGCTGCAGCTAAGAAGCTGACCAGCGGCAAGCAGTACGGCTTTGCGTTCAACGCCACCGCCGACTACGAGGGCGCCTGGCAGTTCCTGCCGCCGATGTGGACCAACGGCGGTGACGAGACCAACCTGAAGAGCCCGGAGGTGGCTGAGGCGCTCCAGCTGTGGAAGGACCTGGTCGATGACGGCTCGGTGTCCAAGAGCGCGGTCAACTGGAAGCAGTCTGACGTTAACGACCAGTTCATCGCCGGCAAGGCGGCCATGATGCTGAACGGTCCGTGGCAGATCCCGTCGCTGCAAAAGGCGAAGGTCAACTTTGGCGTTGCCCCATTCCCGATCAACAAGCCCGACCAAACCTCAATCGCCCCGCTCGGTGGCGAGGCGTGGACCGTGGCCGAGACCGGCAA
>DATDKX010000401.1:0-7883 GCA_036519615.1 Propionibacteriaceae bacterium | reverse complement strand
AAGCCAATCCTCTCCGACGCAATGGCTGACGAGATTGTTCGCAAGATCGATTACAACTGGGAGCAATTCAAGGTAAACAAGAATTTCGTTCTCAACGTCGCACTCCGAGCCAAAAAGCTTGATGAGGTGGCGTCGGGGTTCATTCGCCATCATCCAGACGCTGTGGGGCTTGACTTGGGGGCCGGGTTGGACACCCGGGCGTCCCGTATTGCGGCGCCGGCCACCGTCGACTGGTACGACGTCGACTACCCCACCGTGGTTGCCGCTCGGGAACGCTTGATACCCGATCGCAGCAACGTGCACACTATCGGCGCCGACGTGACGGACTCCGACTGGCTGAACAACGTCCCCACTGACCGACCAGCGGTCATCGTTGCCGATGGATTGATGGGGTTCCTCGCAAAGGAGGACTTCATGTCTCTGCTGAACCGGCTCATCGACCACTTTCCAAGCGGAGAGATGGCCTTCAACAGCTACACCAGCTTTGCCGTCTGGGCCACGAAGCACGTCCCTGGCACCTCGTCCGTCGCCGGCCTCCTGAAGTTTCCCGGCGTCAACGATCCCAGAGAACTCGAACGCTGGAACCCGAAACTGAAATTGATCAGGGAAATCTTGCTGGCCCGGGAACCCGAAATCGCCGACTATCCGACCGCCGTCCGTCTCTATAACCGGCTAATGGCGACGAGCACAACCTTGTCGCGGAGGGGGACGATCGTCCTGCATTACCGTTTCTAGCAAATTCAGTCACCCATCGGGGGTGTTCCTGGATGGGGACGGCATCGCTGTTGATCACCCCGACTGTCTGGCTACCGCTTGGATGCCGCACGGACTGCAGACGGCGTACGTCCGCTTGCCTTGTTCTGCGACAACGAAACCAACAATCATCGGCTGTTCGGCGCCGCTCCGCTCACCGAGATCCCCAAGGATGGGATCAACGACCATGTGATCAGTGGGTCTCTATCGTGGCGCCGGACAAGCTGGTTCGTATCTTCCGCACGTTGTTCGATGATAATGCGTTCTTGTCTCCGCACGGATTGCGTGCCCTGTCAAAGCGCCACTCAACGCCGTATCAGGTGCCCGGTATGCCGGGTGCAACCATCGAATACGAGCCGGCTGAATCTCATACCGCAATGTATGGGGGGCAATTCGAACTGGCGTGGACCGGTATGGTTCCGGATCAATTATCTGGTGATTCGAGCGCTGCTGCAGTATGACCAGTTTTTTGGCCCGGAATTCACGATCGAATATCCGACGGGATCAGGCGAGCGGTCGTCTGCTGATTTGTCGGAGGTCCGCGGTAGCTTGCCGGGGTGAGGTACAGCCCATGAAGTGGGGCCGAGCCGGGCTCGTGGCTGCCGCGGCGATGGGCTTGACGGCTGCCGTCCAACAGGCCCTGACAGTTCGTGATCGTCGGCGTTTTCCACCGCCGGGGTTGTTCGTCAATGTAGACGGTCATCCCATGCACCTGCAGGTTAGAGGGCCCGACTCCGGCTGGCCGACCGTCGTGCTCGAGGCCGGAATGGGATCATTCTCGCCGAACTGGCATTGGGTTCAAGATGAGCTTGCTCCGACCGTCCGAAGCGTGGCGTACGACCGGGCAGGGCTGGGCTGGAGCCGGCCAAGTCGTCGTCAGCGCGATGCCCAGACAATCGCGATGGAGCTTCGTGATGCTCTCCGCGAAGCCGGCATCGAGCCGCCGTATGTGCTCGCCGGGCATTCATTCGGCGGCCTGCCCATCCGTGCGTTTGCTGATCTTTATCCAAGGTTGACCGCCGGGCTCGTTTTGGTTGATGCGTCACACCCCGATCAGTGGGTTCGTTGGCCGACCCCTCATGCTGATCAGATCCTCGAGGTGTCGCAGCGGATATTCGGCTGCCTCGGCTGGTTCGGAGTGCTGCGTGTGCTCAATCTCTCGCGTGGAATCTCGGCCGGGTTGCCGGCGCGCCAAGCAGCCGAGTTGCGCGCCGGCGCCGCGTTGCCCGGCGCCGCCGCGACCGGGGCCGCGCAAATCCGATCATGGTCAGTCAGCCGGGAGCAGCTGAACGCTGCCGCGCCGCTCGGCGACCTGCCGCTAGCGGTGCTTGCCGTCAGCGAGCAGCCAGTCGGAGCCGAGCTGCTGACAGCCCTGCAGCGCGACCTGGCCGAGTTGACCGAGAACGCGAGCTTCGAGATCGTGCAAGGTGCCAGCCACGAGTCCTTGATCTCTGATCGAGAGCACGCACGCGTCGTGGCTAAAACAATCCTGTCCGTCGTACAAGCAGCGCACGATCGCAAGCGCCAAGCCGAATTTCCAGGGGGCGCGAGCCCTTGAATCCCAGCGGCGTCTGCACCGGATAAACGGGACCCCGCCTCGCACAGGCACCAGAGGACCCCCGCGCTATCTGATCACCGCAGTGCTCATCCGGCTCGCTGACGAAGGAGCTCGAGTCGGCCTGGTGCTGCTTGCTTTGGAGCGGATGAACAGTGCGGCGGTCGGCGGACTGCTGGTTGCCGTGCTGCTCGTCCCGCAGGTAGTTGCAGCACCGGCCATTGGTCTGTTGACCGATCGAGCCCGCCAGCCTCGATGGGTGTTGACGATCTCGGTCGCTGGCTTCGCCGCATCTCTTGCTGCAGTGGCTATCATGCTTGGCCGGGTCCCATTGCCGGTCATTGTCGCCATATTGTTGGTCGGCGGCTGCTGTGGCCCTAGCCTCACCGGGGGCCTGACCAGCCAGCTGCCGAGGCTGGTATCGGAATCATCGCTGCCCCGAGCGTTCGGTGCCGATTCGCTCACTTACAACGTGTCTGGAATCGCAGGTCCCGCCGTAGCGGCCGTCATCGGTGTAGCCGGCGCGGGGACAGCCACCATCGCTCTCGCCGCTGCAGCTGCGGCAGGTGCGCTTTTACTCGGGACTTTGCCGATTCCCTTGCAGCGCCGTTCTCCTGATCAACAGCGGCCGCCGCTCACAGGGGGCTTCCGCGCTCTGCTCACCGACCGAGTACTTGGAGCTGTGATGGCTTCGAGCACCATCGGGCAGCTCGGCCTCGGGGCACTTCCGATCGTCGCTGCGGTGCTCGCCTCTAGGCAGCATCAGCCCGCCGCGACCGGCTGGCTGATGACTAATCGCCCTCAACTCAGTTGATCTTCGTTGCCAGCGTCCCGCTGCTTGCCGGTGCGCTTGGCGCTTTAGCGCTCCGGCTTGCGCCCCGCCGGAGCTCGATCACCGCCTAGTGGCGCTCTCAGCTTTGCCACAGGCGGATATTGCAGACTCGCATAGGCTCGATTTCCCCACCCGAAGATGGCGGTGTTCAACTGACATGGCGGGAGTATCTCCGTCAGCGACGGGTGCCGCCAGATCGATTCCGCGCCACCGACAGCGCTGCTGCTGAGGCGGTGGAACGGTGAAGAAACCAACAGCGCGGCAAACTGCCTCTGCTGACCTCACAGCAGTCAACCAGTCCAGTATTGGTCGACTGTCCTGGTCGCCGTGGCGTACCGTCGTGGGCTTTGGTGCGGTGAGCCTTGCTGCCGACATGGTGTATGAGGGTGCTCGCTCGGTCACTGGACCGTTGCTGGCATCGCTGGGCGCCTCGGCAGTCCTGGTCGGCCTCGTCAGCGGGGCCGGTGAGGCTACGGCGCTGCTAATGCGGCTGGTCTTCGGCTCATGGGCAGACCGCAGCCGGCGGTACTGGACGCTCACCTTCGCCGGCTACGGCCTGACTGCCGTTTGCGTACCGGCCCTGGCCGTGACGCCATTTCTCGCCGGCGCCGGCCTGGCGTTGGCGTGCGTTCTCATCTTGGGAGAACGGCTTGGCAAGGCGGTCCGAAGCCCCGCCAAGACAGCGTTGCTCGCCCACGCCGCCGCCGCAGTCGGACTCGGACGCGGCTTCGGCGTGCACCAAGCGCTTGATCAAATCGGTGCCGTTGCGGGGCCGCTGCTCGTCGCCGCAGTCGCCGCCGCGGCCGGAACGATCTGGCCGGCAATGGCAATTTTGATCATTCCAGGGGCGTTGGCGATGCTCATGCTGGCTCGCATCTGGCGCAGCATGGGCAATCCCGTCGCGGGCGGTGAGCACGCAGCGACAACCGAGCCGATCGCCGCTCCGGACCGCCGGGAATCATTGTTCTCCAGTTTGCATGGCCGATTGCCGCGCGTGTTCTGGCTGTTCGCCGCTGCCTCCGCTGCGGCGAGCGGAGGACTCGTCACTTTCGCCGTGATCTCCTTTCACCTCACCCAAGATCATGTTGTATCCGTGGCGGCTGTTCCGGTGATCTACGCGGCGGCGATGGCCGCCGAGGCGTTCGCTGCTCTCGGATCCGGCTGGGTTTTCGATCGCACGAGAGGCGGCGTTCTCCTAGGCCTGCCGTTCGTGATATCTGCCGTCCCGGTTCTGGCGTTTGCCGGTTCTCCACTGATTGCTATTACCGGCGCAGTGCTGTGGGGTGCCGCCGGAGGCGTACTGGATTCCACCGTCAAGGCGCTCGTTGCAGATCTGGTGCCGGCTTCCAGGCGCGCCACCGCGTACGGAGTCTTTGCCGCCGTGCAAGGTGCCGCGGCTATCGGGGGTGGAGTGATGGCAGGTGCGCTGTACGAGCGATCACTGCCGATACTCATTGCGGCCGTGGTGATCACACAGATCATCGCGCTGGTCTTACTGATCGCGACTCTGCGGCGATATCACAGCATGGCATCCCAAGCGTCTGATGCTTCGTGACAGCCGGACTTAGTCTTCACGCTCATTTGTGTCTTTTGGATGATCTTGTTCGTCATCTTGTCTGGTAAATGAACGGCGCCAGCTGGTGCCGGGTGGAAGTCCGCGGAGCGATGGTCGGTCGGGGTGCGGAAGAGCAGCCTGAACGATCGGTGGCAGCTGAGAGAGGGGCCTGGTCCGTTGTTCGTTCTTCCACTGCTGACGAGCGCGGGCGCGATCCTCGAGGTTCAATTGATTGAGCACGTGCGCCACCGCCGCCAAGATCGACCCGCGTAGCAGCCATGAAGACTTGTTTTCTTGGACGTTGACCATGATCAGTTCACTCAAGATCGCCTGCGTCTCGCGAAGGATCTCGAGGCTTTCATCAAGTGACCGCTCAGCCTCCTCTTCTCGCTCTTCGACTTCGGCAAGTACGAGGCTGCCGAACGCTCGAATGCAGTCCGCAACGTCGTGTATCACGACGGCAAATGCGCCGCGCAGTTCCTCACCGTAAGGATCGTCAGGTTGGTCCTCGGTGGGAACTTCGGCGAGCAGCACCACAAAAAGCGCTCGAATCGCTAGCTGACAGCTTTCCAACGTATGAAGTCCGCTGGCCAAGACTGGCTCGATGTCAGTCGTTGCTATTGCACGGGGATTGAAACGGCGGCTGTCCTTCAATGACGCCACAGTTTCAGTGGCAGAAGTCAGTCGCCGAGCGGCAGCGCGTACCCGGTCGAGCCAGTCCTGAACCTGTTCGCCCCTGATCGGTCCCTCTGTCAACGCCGCACTGGCAGCGTCAAGCGGCGTTGCCGTTGCTTCGGCGACGTCAATGATCGCGCGGCCTGCTCGTCGGGTGGGTAGGGCAGGCGGGTAGATGAAATTGAAGGCGATGCCGACCCCGGCGCCGATCAAGGTGTTCAAGACT
Organism: Propionibacteriaceae bacterium; assembly: GCA_036519615.1. Lineage (GTDB taxonomy): Bacteria > Actinomycetota > Actinomycetes > Propionibacteriales > Propionibacteriaceae > Microlunatus. The sequence goes on along the minus strand of DATDKX010000401.1, from coordinate 2,287 downwards.
CTGACCTCTGCCGCAACATCTGGACTGGTCACGCCCAAGATCAACATTGCGCTGATGGGCGCCTCCACTGCCTGTTCGCCCAGCCGAAAGATCTTGGCGAGCACGAGGGAGGCCGCTATCGCGGCGCCGAGACTCCACCACGTCAGGCCGACCCAGAGGGAGAACAGGATCGCAACAAAGACGCCTGCTAGCACTGCGCCAACCCGAACCGCACCCATCTTGAGGGTGGAGTACGCCGAGGCTTGCATGACCAGCAATGCGGTAAGAGGCCCCGTCAGGTCGACTGCGCCACTAGTAATGGCCAGGGTCAGCAGGTAGGAAAACACCGCCGCCGCAGTCAAACGAAGGATGTTGACTGCGCTAGGCCGCAACCGGCGCGGCACGTCGCGCCAGCGGCTGGGGTGGCCGGGCCACACAAGGTTGGCCAGATGTCGCAGCCGGAAGTAACCGACTGTGGATTCGATCTTGCTCACTTCAGCCTCACCTGACTCCCGCCGATGTGATGTCAGGTGGGGTCGAACTTCGTGAGCCATGTCAGCTGTGATTCACCCTCTTCAATAAGGCTGCTGAGCCGCTCGTTGAAGATCACTCCGTATTCAGCGCCGATGTGCGCCTCGAAGGCGGTTCCATCAAGATACTGCTCGAAGACGAAGAACCTGCGCGGATTGTCGCGTTCCCGGTAGACGGTGAACTCAGTGTTGCCAGGTTCGCGTCGGACGTCTTCGGCCAGGCCGGAGATTAGCCTTCCAACCTCAGCCTCCGAGCCGGGCTTGGCCGTGAACTCGGCGTACAAAATCATGGGCACGACCGACTTCCTATCATGCTTGACCAGGTCATTACTCGACGCGAGCATGGCAGATCTCAGCCTCGATGCTTCGAAGGAGCCGCAGTGACGGAAGCGGCCGTACGCACCAAGACCAAGGTGCCGCGCGCCTGCTCGGATATCTTCCGGTTCTGGATATCGGTTGCGATGGGGCTTCTTGTCGCACTCGGGTTCGAGATTGTGGTGATTGCATTGCAGGTCACGGGGGCTCGGACAGTGCACTCTGATGAGAAGTTCGAGCTCGACCTCGGGTTCGGCGCCAGGCTAACTATCTGGCTTGGGTTCGCGATTACCTACCTTGCGCTGGGATTGCACGCTTTTGCTCGATGCGATCGGTCGGAGCTTGTGCGACGTGTCCGAGCAACGCCGCTGCCGGCATCACGGATTAAGAGATGGTTGCTTGCTGGGGGAGGCGGTATCGGTTGGCCGATCGTCATCGCATCGGTGGCATTTTTCACGATCATCACTGCAGTGCTCAGACGCAGCCAAAGTACATCGCTTGTTTTGGGGCTTGCCGCCCTTACCGTCGTGACCTGCTGGATGGTGATCACTTTCAGCTTTGCTCTGCAATATGCGCGTCGCGACATCGAGCGAGGCGGGCTGCAATTCCCCGGTTCCCGAGACCCGATCTTCACTGACTACAACTATCTGGCGATTGGCTGTTCGGCCACATTCGGGACGACTGATACGACAATCGTCAGCAGCTCGATGCGACGGATCGTCAGTGTACACAGTGTGCTCGGGCTGCTGATGAATACGGTCGTTGTCGCCGTCTTGTTGTCGATCATTGTTGATGCGACCTGACCGCGATTGTGCCCTCACTTTGTCGAAGGGCCCTCATCTCTTCGACTCCCTGCTCCCGGCTTGGAGAGTGGGGCTTCCATGCGTTCAACGCCCGAGACCCCAGGCTCCTCTACCATCAAAGGCTGAGCTCCTATGTCTCGATACGGGTCACAACGTACGCAGACTTGGTAGTGCTCGTTTGTCTCGGGGTTCTCGCGATACTCGACCGCAACCGATCGCGACGAAGACCCGCCGCCGCATGACTGCATGCCCTGAGCCGCCTACTGGGAGAAACGGTCAGCGGATTTGTCATCGAAGCTAACTGCACAACCATGAGAGAATTTGGCAGATGTCGAGCGTCGGGGGGACGACCCGCTTGTCCCGTATTCCGGGATAATTGGAGAGCGAGCACATATGGCTGTTGATCTCAATACCTCAACGGACCGTGCGTCCGTCGAAGCTGAGTCGGCTGCACGAAAACCCGCTCTAATTCAAGCCATTCGCGATGATCGCTGGCCCGACCGGCTCGCGACGGCCATGTTCATCTTTTCGGCGCTCGTTGTAGTGGCGACTTTTGTTCCACCACTACGGCGGTACTTCAGGCAGTGGGACGACATCGTCTCGATGTTGACGATCCCCATTGTGCCGAATCTGGTTTACGCGGCAGTGCTCATCGCGGTG
>DATDKX010000400.1:0-3638 GCA_036519615.1 Propionibacteriaceae bacterium | reverse complement strand
GGGCAACCCACGGCTCGGCAGGCGCAACCGGTGGATCATCGGCCGCCAGCCAACCAGGCCCACCCGCGAGGTCGGCTGCTACGGCTCCACAGTCGGCCAATGCCTGCTTTGTCTTTTTCATCGTCCAGCCCATCCACCACTGCAGATCGACCGTGGTCGCTGGGCCGAACCGCTGCAGCCACCGGTCGGCGAGCTCGGCGGATGCCTGCCGTGGGTCCAAATCTCCGAGCCCACCAGGCAACCAGGACTCGGCCTCGACATAGCGGTAGGCGCCGTTGATCCAGCTGCTCGGCTGCCCTCGCAGCATCTTGCCGTCGAAACCGAGGATGTAGAGCACCCGGGTATGGGCGGACTGCACGGCGGCGTACGTCTTGCCGGGTGCCAGATGTAGCCGCTGCCGCAACTCGGCTCCCCGTTGGCCAATCTCGCGAGCCGTGCTCGGCCCATGCTTCCGAAGGTCGGCCAAGATCTGTGCCTCGGCCTCGGCGAGCCACTTTTCGGGATCCTCGACTCCGCTGGTGGCCAGGAGTTGGCCAGTACGTCTGCGCTCGGTGGCCAGCAGATCCCGCGTTGCTGCCGCGTGGATCAGCCGGACAACTGGCGGGGTAGCCACCCAAAGCGTTCGGCGCATCCCGTGGTGCCGGATCAGAGTGCGATCGGTATAGAGCGCCTGCTCCATCGCCTCGATCGAGGGATGAACCATCCGCGTCATGGCTGACAAGAAGACGGTGATCGGGTCGGAGGAATGCAATGCCACGAGGTCATCCGCGATCTGCGGTAGATCGTCGGTCCGCGTACCCGGCAACAGTCGGTGTCGCTCGGCCAGCCTGGCCCGTCGCTCCTCGGTATCGATTCGTACGCTCACGCCTCGACGCTAGCGATCGATCAAGGTGGGCTCTCAAACATTCGCTGGAAACTTCACTGCAGAAGGCTGATGTCGGCGCGACACGCCGATAAACGGCTCATCTGGGGTGAAGTTTCCAGCGATTGCTGCGGCCAATTAGCCGCAGATGGCGCCAACGTTTGCCGAGCGGACCAGCTTGACGTACTTGGCCAACACTCCGCGCGGCGCCTGTCTCAGCGTCGGCGCCCAGACCTCACGCCGACGCTGTAGCTCTGCCGGGTCGAGCGTCACATCAAGCCGGCCGTTCGCTACATCCAGAACGATCTCGTCGCCGTCTTGAAGAAAGGCGATTGGGCCGCCGTCGGTGGCTTCGGGAGCAATGTGGCCGACGCACAATCCGGTGGTCCCGCCGGAGAAGCGACCGTCGGTGATCAACATGACCTCCTTGCCGAGGCCGGCACCCTTGATTGCTGCGGTGATGGCCAGCATCTCCCGCATTCCCGGGCCGCCTTTGGGTCCTTCGTAGCGGATAACGACAACATCGCCGGCCGTAATGGTGCCATTCTCCAGGGCATCCATCGCTGCCCGTTCGCCGTCGAAGACCCGGGCCGTGCCCTTCCACACCTCGGTATCGAAACCGGCGCTCTTGACCACCGCACCTTCCGGTGCCAGCGAGCCACGCAGGATTGTGATGCCGCCGGTGGGATGAATGGGATTGTCCAGCGCCCGCACAATCGTCCCGTCCACATCCGGCGGCGCAATGTCGGCGAGATTCTCAGCCATGGTCTTGCCCGTCACCGTCAGGCAGTCTCCATTGAGCAGACCCGCATCGAGGAGGGCCTTCATCACCACCGGCACTCCCCCAACCCGATCCACATCGTTCATCACGTACCGGCCGAACGGCTTGAGGTCCCCCAAGTGCGGCACGCTGCGGCCGATTCGCACGAAGTCGTCGAGCGTAAGGTCGACGTCCGCCTCATTGGCGATCGCAAGGAGGTGCAGCACGGCGTTGGTCGAGCCGCCGAACGCCATAGTGACCGCAATTGCGTTTTCGAATGCTTCCTTCGTCAAGATCTGGCGCGCAGTGATGCCGCGCCGCAGCATCTCGACAACGGCCATCCCGCTCTTCCGCGCGAAGCCGTCACGACGACGGTCGACGGCTGGCGGCGCGGCCGAGCCTGGCAGCGACATGCCCAGTGCCTCCGCCGCACTGGCCATGGTGTTGGCGGTATACATGCCGCCGCAGGCGCCTTCTCCAGGACAGATCGCCTTCTCGATCTTGGTCACTTCGTCTCGACTGATCAGCCCTCTGACGCAGGCACCAACTGCCTCGAAGGCATCGATGATCGTTACCTCCTTGTCACCGACATAGCCCGGCATGATGGAGCCGGCATAGAGGAAGACCGAAGCAAGATCAAGACGAGCTGCCGCCATCAGCATCCCCGGCAGCGACTTGTCGCATCCGGCCAAGAGCACGGACCCATCCATCCGCTCCGCGAGCATGACGGTCTCAACCGAATCGGCGATGATCTCCCGGCTCACCAGGGAGTAATGCATGCCCTCATGGCCCATGGAGATTCCATCAGAGACTGAGATGGTGCCGAACTCCAGCGGGTAGCCGCCCGCAGCGTGCACGCCATCCTTGACCGCCTTGGCTAGTCGATCCAAAGACAGGTTGCATGGGGTGATCTCGTTCCAGCTGGAGGCGACCCCAATCTGTGGCTTCGCCCAGTCCTCATCGGTCATGCCCACCGCGCGCAGCATGCCACGTGACCCAGTGGCCTCCAGGCCGTCGGTAACCACGCGAGATCGAGGCTTGATGTCGGGCCCGTTGGGTGAGGTGGGGCTGGTCTGCTCGCTGGTGAGGGGCTCCTGGGTCATGGCGGTCAATCTAGCCGCTCGACCTTGTCCGGCTGTACCCAGTTTGTTTACGCGGAGCTCAGGCAGTGGGGTTGACGATCAGCTGCGCCCGGCTGGTAACGACCATCTGCCACGACAGACCGACAAGCAAGATCACTCCCAGAATCGGGCCGAGATTGGCCACCAGCTGCTGCAGAAAGTCGAATTGCCGCTCTCGGGCGCCGCCGTACGGAAGCACGGCGAGCGGCAGACAGATGGACACCCAGAGCACCCAGAAGCCGCCGACATATCGAGCCCATCGAGGTACACCTGCTGACAGCACGGCCATCGCCATGGGAAGAATCCACACGTAGTGATGGGTCCACGACAGCGGCGACGCCAGACACGTAGTGAGCCCCACGATCGCGACCGCGAAGACCTTTTCGTCGTTGCGCCACCAATGAGCAGCCACCAGGCAGCCCAGTACAGCTAACACTCCTGAGATCGCTAGCCCCACCCAAGTAGTGGTAGGCGAGGAGTCCCAGAGCCGGAAGAGCACACCGAGCAGCGACTGGTTCCCCGTGTAAAGCGGTGAGGCGGTACGCGTGTCGCCGCCGGACAGACCGCCGAAGAAAACCAGTGTTTCCCGGAAGAGCAAGATCGCGCCGATGCCAGTGAAGACGGCAAAGCTGATCACGGCAGTGATCGCGACCCGAGTCTTGCCGATCAAGAAGGCGAAGATCACAAAGAGTGCCGGCGTCAACTTGATCGCCGCCGCCAATCCGATCAAGGTGCCCTGCGGGATGCGTCTTCGCTCGCCAGGCGCATCCGGCAATAGATCGGCAATGACCAACGCCATAAGGACGGTATTCACCTGGCCGTACCCCAGCGTGGTGCGAATCGGCTCCATCGCTACCAGCACGGCAATGCCGAGCAGTCCCAGCTTCCAGCCGCG
>DATDKX010000399.1:0-3854 GCA_036519615.1 Propionibacteriaceae bacterium | reverse complement strand
ATGATCTCTGGTCCGCCAACAGCAGCCAAGCCCGCCATGCACGCCGCGAACGCGCCAACTCCCGGCACCACCAAACCATCGGCCGCCACGGCGAGCTCCGCATCGCTGGTCACGTTGACCTCGGCTCCGGCACGGGCGACTGCCCTTTCCGCCGAGCGGATATTGCCAGAGCCGTAGTCGAGTACGACCACTCTCGTCACAAAACTCCCTTCGTGCTCGGTACGCCACCCACCCGTGGGTCGTACGCAATCGCATCGCGGAGTGCGCGAGCCAGGGCCTTGAACTGGCACTCGACGATGTGGTGCGAGTCGCGACCTGAAATCACCGTCATGTGCAAACAAATCTGAGCATGGAACGCGAGTGTCTCCATGACGTGACGGGTCAGTGAACCGACGTAAGGCACGCTGCCTGGACCGACGTTGCTTCCTGAGGAGCCGCCGATCAGCACGTATTCCTGCCCGGTCGGCTCACCGGTATGGACGCAATACGGTCGCCCAGATACGTCAACCACAGCCTGCGCCAGCGCCTCGTCCAGCGGCACCAGCGCACTTCCGAATCGCCGAATTCCGCTCTTGTCGCCGAGCGCGGAGCGGATCGCCTGGCCCAGCACGATTGCGGTGTCCTCGACGGTGTGGTGGGCATCGATGTGCCAGTCACCAGCGCTTTCCACCTCGAGGTCGATCAGCGAATGGACGGCAAAGGCGGTCAGCATGTGGTCAAAGAATCCCACTCCGGTCGAGATCTGGGCACTGCCACTGCCGTCCAGATCGAGCCTCACCCTGACCTTCGACTCCGAGGTCTGCCGTTCCAGCGTTGCGGTACGCGACTCGGTCATGGAATCTCCTTATTGGTTTCGGTTTCAAGCACTGCACCCGAAGAAAGCAACGGGGCAAGTGCCGCCTTGAAAGCCTGCATCTCCGCCGGAGTCCCGGCCGATACCCGCAACCAGCCTTCCGGTCCGGTTTCTCTGATCAAGACTCCACTGTCCAGCAGCGCCTGCCATACCGCATGCCGGTCGGCAAACCGGCCGAAAAGAACAAAGTTGGCGTCTGATTCTGCAACCTGCAGCCCTTGCGCGGCGAGCCACTGCGCAAGATCGTCGCGAGCCTGCCGGAGCTGATCGACCTTGGCCAGCATCTCGGGCGCATGGGCCAAGGCGACCCGAGCTGCGGCCTGGGTGAGCGCCGAGAGGTGATAGGGCAGCCGTACGATGCGGAGCGCTTCGATGAACGCCGGAGCGGCTGCGAGATAGCCCAGTCGGCCGGCCGCGAAAGCAAAAGCCTTCGACATAGTCCGGCTGACCGCGAGCCGCGGATAGTCCGGAAGCAGCTCGAGCGCGCTGGGCGTGCCATTACGAGCGAACTCGTAATAGGCCTCGTCAATCACAACAACACCGGGCGCGACATCGCAGATAGTCCGAATGGTTTCCAGGCTCACAGCGGTGCCGGTTGGGTTGTTCGGGCTGGTGATCAACACCACAGCGGGCCCGATTTCCCGCACTGTGGTCCGCGCGGCATCGGGGTCGATGGTGAAGTCGTCGCGGCGCGGAGCGGTGCACCACTCGCTGTGGGTGTCACGGGCGTACTCGGGATACATCGAGTACGTCGGCGCGAATGAGAGCACCCGCCGGCCTGGCCCGGCGAAGGCCATCAGCACGTGCAACATCACTTCGTTGCTCCCATTGGCGGCCCAGATCTGATCAGCGCCCAGTCCGTGACCTAGGTAACGAGCCAGGTCACCACGCAAGGCAAGTGCATCACGCTCGGGATACCGGTTCATCGATCGGCCAGCCTCGGCGACGGCAGCAGCAATCTTGTTGATCACCTGCTCACTCGGCGGGTAGGGATTCTCGTTGACATTGAGGCACACCGGAACGTCGAGCTGGGGCGCTCCGTACGGCTTCTGACCGACAAGCTCAGGTCGGATGGGCAGCTCCTCGAGCGCCGGACCAGCCCATTTCGCCTGCGATATCACCGGGTACGCGTCGATGGGAAGAACCTCCGAGCGATGGCGGCACCGTGAGCGGGTAGATCTTCGGCGTCGGCAAACACCTCTACCCTTCGAGCCACGTCTTCAAAGGCAGTCTGGGTGTAGCTGACAACGTGCATCATCTTGAGGAAGCTGCGCACGTTCAGTCCCGAGGAGTGACAGGCGCACCGCCCGGTCGGCAGCACATGGGTACTGCCGGCGCAGTAGTCCCCGAGCGATACCGGTGACCACGGGCCAACGAAAACGGCACCCGCGTTGGTGATCATGGACGCCACTTGTTCCGGGTCAGCGGTCTGGATTTCCAGGTGTTCTGCTGCGTAGCCATTCGCTACCTCGATGGCCTGCCCGACGTCATCCACCATCACGATGGCGGATTGCCGACCTGCCAATGACTGAACGATGCGTTCCACATGCTTAGTCGCCGGGACCTGAGCCGACAATTCAGCTTGCGTGCCCTCGGCCAGCTCGTCGGAGTCAGTGATCAACACCGCGGCTGCGAGCGGATCATGCTCGGCTTGGGAGATGAGATCAGCGGCCACATGGACAGGATCGGCGGTGGCATCGGCAAGCACCGCGATCTCGGTCGGTCCGGCCTCCGAGTCGATGCTGACGCGCCCCTTGAGCAGCCGTTTCGCCGCGACGACGTAGATGTTACCGGCACCGGTGATCAAGTCGACCTGCCGGCAGAGTTCGGGGACGCCGTACCCGAACATGGCGATCGCTTGCGCGCCACCGACCGCATAGATCTCATCGACGCCGAGGATGTGGCAGAGCGCCAGGATGTTGGGATGCGGCAGGCCGCCAAACTCAATCTGTGGCGGTGAGGCGAGCGCAATCGAGGGTACGCCGGCAACCTTCGCCGGCACCACATTCATGATCACGCTCGAGGCCAGCGGCGCCAAGCCGCCTGGAACGTACAGGCCAACGCGACTCACCGGAATCATGCGTCGGCGCACCACGGCGCCGGGTGCGACACTCACTTCGCCGCCGGTATCGCCAAGCTCGGTCTCGCAGACCCGGCGGCGCCGCTCGATCGCCGTTGCGAAGGCTTTCCGAAGATCAGGATGCAACCGCGCCGCAGCGTTCTCTAAAGCCGTACGCGGCACCCGAAACGAGGTGGGAACCACTCGATCGAAACGCATCGAGTAATCGGCCAGCGCCCCAGCCCCGCGACGTGCGACATCGGCGCATATCGGCTGGATAATGTCAGTGGCGGCGGCGACGTCGAAGTCCGCCCTGGGCACGATGGCGGCGTAATCCAGCCGCTCACCGGCCGCCCGCCGGCCGCGGAGATCGATCACCCGAAGCACGGGGAGATTCTACGGCCCAGGTGACGTTCGCCGACCAATAATCATCAGCGCTGTCCGCACGACGGATTAGGATCTCGTCCCGTCGGAGCGCCAGCTTCGCTCGAGGAGATTCATGGAAGAGCCCCAGCTGATCGCACCACTGCCAGAACGCGGCGCGATCGTGCGGGCCGCTGTTGGCATCGGCTTGTATGCCATGGCATTCGGAGCCTCCTTCGGCGCGATCTCCATCGGCTCAGGATTGACCGTAGGCCAGACCATGGTGCTGAGCTTGGTGATGTTCACCGGCGCATCGCAGTTTGCCTTTGTCGGAGTAGCCGCATCGGGCGGATCGCCTTTCGCTGCGGTACCTGCTGCCATGCTGCTCGGGGTCCGCAACGCCTTCTACGGCGTGCCCATTTCGGAGATCTTGCACCCGCGCGGATTGGCGCGATTGTGGACGGCCCATTTCGTGATCGACGAGACCACGGCAATGGCCATCGGTCAGTCCACGCCTCGGACCCGGCGCTATGCCTTCTGGGCGACCGGGCTGATCTTGTTCTCCCTTTGGCAGCTCGG
>DATDKX010000398.1:0-7791 GCA_036519615.1 Propionibacteriaceae bacterium | reverse complement strand
CCACCGACGACATCGGTGAAGAACTGGCCGAGGCGATCACTCAAGCGATGCGTAACGAGGGCACTGTAGGGGTGATTGTTGCTGACGCCGCCGTCCCTGCGGTACGCCAACTGCTGGAGGCTCACGAGATGGACTACGAGGTGCTTGGGGAGGATCCGGAGATCTTCGACGTGGACGAAGACCTCCGGCGCGCCGATCCCACAGTCTCGCCGCGCTTGATGCCAATCCTGGTTCCGGCAGCCCTCGCCAAGGGTCTGGAATTTGATCATGTGGTGCTATTAGAGCCGGCCGACATTGTGGCTGGCGAGGATCAGGTGACCGGGCTGCGCCGACTGTATGTCTGCCTGACACGCGCGGTCACCTCATTGATCGTGGTGTACGCGGCAGAGCTGCCGGCTGCCCTGGCGGCCTGATGCACGGCCTCAGCCGAATGAGGGAGGCTCGGTCAACGGCAGCTTGACCTGGAATCGGGTATCGCCTGGGCGTGACACCACTCTGAGGTCGCCACCATGTCGCTGGGTGATCACACGATAGGAGATATCCAGGCCTAGCCCGGTGCCCTGACCTACCGGCTTAGTGGTGAAGAACGGTTCGAAGATCTTTTGCTGCATCTCTGGCGGTACGCCAACGCCCGTATCACAGATTTCGACCAAGGCCCAACCGTCCTGCCGCGAGGTGCGGACAGTCAGCGTGCCGCCGTCCGGCATCGCGTGTATCGCGTTGTCGATCAGGTTCGTCCAGACTTGATTGAGCTCAGCGGGATGTGCTGGGATCATCGGCAGCGACTCATCAAAGTCCTTGACGACTTTGATGTTGCCATGTTCGTTGATCTTGTGGTTCAGCATGACGAGCGTGCTCTTCAGCCCATCCCGGACATCAATCTCTTGGTGTGCCGCCCGATCCATTTGGGAATACTGCTTGGCTGCAGCCACTAGGTGTGAGATTCGGCCGGTGGAATCCTCGATCTCGCCCATCAGCTGCTCCATCTCCAGCGCATAGGTCACCCAATGCAGGGCATCGGCGAAGGCCACGGCGGGTACGCTCCGAACCACTTCTTCGAGCCAGTCAGTTTCCACCCCGGCCGCGACTAGCGGCGGCGCCAGGTCCCAGGCGTCGTCGATGCCATGATCATCAAGCCAGTCGGACACCTCATCTTCGGCCTCACTGACCTCCACTGGCGACAACTTCTCAGCCTTCGCCATCCTCTCCACAGCCGCCTCTTGGAGTTCGGTAAGCGCCATCAGCGCCTTCGGGTCGACGTCGACAGTCGCCAGGTGTGCGAGCTTGCGCCGCATCCTGCTGACGAGTTCCCGCAGTGACGCTGTAGCGCGTACCGCAGCTGCCGCAGGATTGTTCAGCTCATGGGTCAGTCCGGCTGACAAGCGGCCCAGCGAGAGCAGCCGCTCGCGCTGCCCGATGATCGCTTGGCTCGAGCGGAAGCCTTGGGTTATGCCCTCGATCAAATGCGTCGCCATCGGAAACCACTCACGGAACTTCTCGCCCAATTCCGCAGCATCGATCACCCAAAATTCGCAGTCCGTCACCGCCCGTACCGAGCCCCAGTACGCCAGGTCTGCCATGCCTTTGACGAATGACTGGGTTGCGCCGGAATAGACGCCGCGTTGGTTGGTGCGTCCGGTCTCTACTTCGGTGTTCTCCACCCGACGGTGCATGGACAAGGTGCCTGAGAGCAACACGTAGAAACAGGTTGCCGGGTCACCCTCGATATAGACCGGCTCGCCGGCCACCCAGGTTTGGCAGTACCCATGTTCACTGAGCCAGCTCAGCTGATCATCATCGAGCCTCTCGAATAGGAACAGCGTGCGCAGCTCCGCAGGAGTCAGGCGCACCGGCACGGCAGTCTGTTCGCTCATAATCAACTCCTACTGCTCCGCCAAGTAGCGATGGACCAAAGTGACGGCTAGCGCGCCTTCGCCGACCGCCGAGGCAACCCGCTTGACCGACTGGGCGCGGACATCGCCGGCCACAAATACACCTGGAATGCTTGACTCCAACAGGTATGGCGTGCGCTCCAAGTCCCACGACGCCGGACGCTTGCCACCTGCTGTGAGTTCCGGGCCTGTGATCACGAAACCGCTGGCATCACGAACCAACGAATCCGGAAGCCAGTCTGTCAGCGGTGCCGCGCCGATGAATACGAACAGATGCCCGGAATCGACTACTTGCTGGCCCCCGGCATGATCAACAAAGGTGACGCACTGCAGGTGATCATCCCCGGCACAACTCTGCACAGTTGTGTTGAGTCGCACCTCGATGTTGGGAATGCCGGCGATCTGTTCGATCAGGTAGGACGACATGGATTTCCCCAACGAATTGCCGCGTACGGCCATTGTCACCTTGTCCGCGTACCGGGAGAAGAAGACGGCCGCCTGGCCGGCAGAGTTGGCACCGCCGACGACGATCACGTGATCTCCGAGGCAGGAGTCGGCCTGTGTCGCCGAAGAGCCGTAGTAGACCCCGCGTCCGACCAATTCGTCGGCGCCGGACGCCTGTAATTGCCGATAACTGACGCCGGTCGCCAACACCACGGCATGAGTCAGGACGGAGGATCCGTCGTCGAACAACACGCGTCGCGCCGGACCTCGAACCTCCAAGCCGACCACGGTTCGTGCAGTCAGCAGTTCGGCGCCGAATCGCTGTGCTTGCCGTCGTGCTCGGTCGGTGAGCTGGTCACCAGAGACACCGTCCGGGAAGCCGAGGTAATTCTCGATCCGTGAGCTCTGGCCGGCCTGACCACCGGCCGCCGCGCGTTCCACGACGACGGTCTTCAGGCCTTCGGATGCGGCATAGACGGCAGCGCCCAGACCAGCAGGACCGCCACCGATGATCACCACGTCGTAGAACTCACCCTGCGGCGTCGTGGTCAGGCCGACCGCATTGGCTACTTCAAACAGGCTCGGTTGCACCAAAGGCTGGCCGTCCCGAGTGATCACCACCGGCGCTTGGCTCTCCTCGGCACCGGCTGCCGCCAGCAGGTGCACACCCTCCGGGTCGCTGACGTTGTACCAGCGATAGGGCACCATATTGCGGGCCAGGAAATCGCGTATCTCGTACGAGGCTGCCGACCACGGGTGACCCAAGATCTTGATCTTGTGTTCAGGCGTCTTGCCCTCGCGCTGCCAAGCCTCAAGCAGCTCGTCGATGACTGGATAGAACTTCTCTTCCGGCGGCTCCCACGGCTTCAGCAAATAGTGATCAACATCGACCACATTGATCGCCTGGATCGCTGCGTTGGTGTCGGCGTATGCGGTAACCAGCGCGCGCCGCGCCTGCGGCACGAGATCCATGGCCTGCTCAAGGAAGTCCACGCCATTCATTCGTGGCATCCGATAATCGGCCAAGATCGCAGCCACCTGCTCGCCGCGTAACACCACGTCCTTGATGGCCTGCAACGCCTCCTCACCGGAGTCGGCGCGCATGATCCGATAGTCCTCGCCGTAGCGACGGCGCAAATCTCGAGCCACAGCTCGCGACACGCTCGGATCGTCGTCGACGGTCAATAACACGGGACGCGCGATCCGCTCAGGTCGCGCCTCGGACAGCGACGCTGTCATGTGCCCACCTTGTCGAAGTAGCACCAACGCCAGTGCTCGCCGGGTTCGACTGACGTAACGACTGGATGGCCGCTGACCCGAGCGTGTGTGCTGGCATGACGTGCCGGCGAGGAGTCACAGCAACCGACATGGTCACAGGTGAGGCAACGCCGTAGATGCACCCACCGCCCGCCGACGGCGAGGCAATCGCTGCACGCGGCTTGAAAGTCGATCGGCAATGGGGTCAGTGGAGCGGCGTCGAGATGGGTGCAACTACTCATAGCCCGGCTTCTTCCTTCCTTCGCATCTCGAGCCAATCTAGTCTGCGCCTCACAGTCGGCCCGCAGCGCAACAGGGCTCATCGGCTTCAGCGGCTCACGGCCGGGCCAAGCGGGATGGCCGGCGTCGCCGGAGACCGGCCGCGGTCAGCAGGATCACGATCTCGCGTGACGACACGGGACGGGCGCCTTCAGCCACTGCGGTGCCATAGCGTTCGGCGATCACGTCGTAGTGGTCGCGCTCGAACCCGCGTCGCGGGATGCCGATTCGCGCAGCGAACTCGTGCAGCTCCTCGTAAGACCGATCACTGATCAGGTGCGACCAGAGATGGCCATGGCCTGGCCAGATTGGCGGATCAATGTAGACAGTCAAAAGGGCGATGCCGCCTGCACGACTGCACGCCGGGTGATGGAGTGGTCGATGAGAGTGCGCCAGGTCCGGACTAGGCCAGGATCGACATATGCCTTAAGTGATCCCAGTGGCCGGGCAGCTGCACCGATGTGGAACGCTCGTATCCCGGCCCGAACGAGCCACGGTACATGCTCAGGAAGTAGCCCACCACCGGCCATGATCACCGCACGCGCGAACTCGTCGCCTCGCGCGCGAGCAACAAGATCATCGAGGCCTTCGCTGACGCCACGCGCAGATCCCGCCGTCAAGACCTGGTCCAGGCCAGGCAATCCCCGAAGGTCACGCCAAGCGCGGTTGCTGGAGATGCAGGCATCAACTGCCCGGTGAAACGTCCAACGTAGATCAGTGTGCTCGCTGACGATCTCGGCCACCACGCTGGTGTCAACCTCGGTGCAAGCGTTTAGAAAGCCCAAGACCACGCCGTCCGCGCCGACCGCTCGATAGTTACTCAGCAGGCCCTTGAGCCTGGCCACTTCGGCGCCGTCGGTGCCGTAGCCCGGACGCAGCCGCAGCACCACTCGGATCGGAAGGCTGGTCGCGCGACGCACCTGGCCCACCAATGCCGGCTCCGGCGACATGCCATCTGCCAGGCTGGATGCCACCTCTAGCCGCTGTGCTCCGCCAGCCTCGGCACGTTCGGCATCCGCAGGGTGTAGCACCAGCACCTCTAACAGTCCGTTCACCAGCGCACTCCAGGTGGAACGACTGCTCGACTGGGCGCCATGGCGTCACGATATTCCCCCGGTCCCATGAAGCGGTCCACCGTAGAATTGCGGGCGTGGCTGCGGTGCAGCGGCTGGTTACCGTCATCGCGGCAGCATGCGTGCTTTTGACAGGTTGCACATATGCCAAGGAAGAGCCCGGACTCTTCCGCAATAGCGCATCCCAGTCGCCAACCATGGAAGGATCGGCGCCGCCAGCACCGACGAACCCTAAGTTGCCGGTGGCGGCAGAGGCTGAATGGACGACTGGCGAAGGGTTGCAGATCAGCACCCGGTTCGCTATTCACGCAGTACGCCGACTGGCGGATGCGACGGTCGTCGACTGGTCCGTCACCCCGCTCAGCGCGCCGGGCTACGTCCGCGGAGACCGCCTGCCATCGTGGATGGACCTGGGTCTGAGCCGGACGAGCGAAGGCGATGTCAATATGTTCCTGCTCGACCCGGCGAGCGGAAAGGTGTATCGGACACTGAGCCACCAATCCCGCCGGCTGTTCAATCGATGCCTGTGTACGCCGCTGTGGTTAGCCCAGCAGAGCTTGCGGATCGGTGAGACGCGCATGCTGCAGGCAACGTTTCCGCCACTTCCAGCGGCGCTGGACTTCATCGATGTCAACTTGATCAACTTGACGCCGTTCGTGCATGTCCCTGTAACTGCGATCGGCCAAGTTCCGAGCGCGCCGCACCCCACAGACCTGACGCGGCCGCCCGGTCCGGTGCGCGCCACCCTTGCGCATCAGGTATTCCGGTATCGCCAGGAGCCGCGCCGGGTCCAGAGCATCGCCATCAACCGGGTCGTGGCGGCTCCGGGCCGTACGTCACTGGAGTTGACGATCACGTCAGTCACTGATCAGTCCACCTTCATCCTGGAGCCGGCCCTGTCACCGATCGGCGGCGTCTTTCCTGACGGTGTCGATGTGTTGAGCCCAGATGTCGTCGCTGGGCCCATGATCAGGCCGCACGGTGACCCGGCGGCCAAAACAGCAAGGGTGTCCTGGTTGACGACGGCGGTCGCCGGCCGAAAGGCGTACGAGTGCTTGTGCAGCTCATTGGGCCTCTGGGCGGGCTCACTAAGACGGGAAGGCGGCCAGGCCACTGTCGCTAGCAACTATCCCGCCCTTCCGGCCGGGACGCGGAGCGTGGACGTGATCTTGCCTGGCGTCGCCACTCTCTCCGACATCCCGGTTGTCGAAGCAGCGGACGCAGCGCCTCGGCTTGGGCCACCAAAGCCGTACGCCGGAGATACCTGGACCTACTACAGCGACGACCCGCCACGCGGGTGGACGACAGCTCAGTGGCCGACCCCCTTGCCGGATCCCGAGCAATTGAAGAACTATCGCTTCTTCATCGAGAACCAGACGCAACTCCCAGGCTGGTAGGCCGAGGAGCCTCAACAAACAGCAGGGGCGGCTCCCTGAGGAGCCACCCCTAACTGATCTTGCAGTGACTTGGTCAGAAGTCCATGCCGCCCATACCGTCACCGCCGGGCCCTGGGGCCGGCGGAGTCTTCTCAGGCTTGTCCGCAATGACCGCCTCGGTGGTCAGGAACAGACCTGCGATTGAGGCCGCATTCTGCAGCGCCGAGCGAGTCACCTTGGTCGGATCGGGGACGCCGGCGTCGAGCAGATTCTCGTACTCGCCAGTGGCGGCATTCAGGCCGTGATCAGCTGGAAGACCCTTGACCTTCTCGACGACCACGCCGCCCTCGAGTCCGGCATTGATCGCGATCTGCTTCAGTGGCGCCTCCAGTGCGATCTTCACGATCTGGGCGCCCACCGCCTCGTCGCCGTCCAGTTGGAGATCCTTGAACGCCTTGGCCCCGGCCTGAATCAGGGCGACGCCGCCACCAGCAACGATGCCCTCCTCGACGGCTGCCTTGGCATTGCGGACAGCATCCTCAATGCGGTGCTTACGCTCCTTGAGCTCCACCTCGGTGGCTGCGCCGACCTTAATCACCGCTACGCCGCCGGCCAGCTTGGCCAGCCGCTCCTGCAGCTTCTCCCGGTCATAGTCGGAGTCAGAGTTCTCGATCTCGGTGCGGATCTGGTTGACCCGGCCAGCGATCTGTTCCGCGCTGCCAGCACCATCGATGATCGTGGTCTCATCCTTGGTGATGATCACCTGACGAGCCTGGCCAAGCAGCTCCATGGTCACGCTATCGAGCTTGAGCCCAACCTCCTCGCTGATGACCTGGCCACCGGTCAAGATCGCCATATCGGTGAGCATGGCCTTGCGGCGGTCACCGAAGCCGGGGGCCTTGACGGCGGCGGACCGGAAGGTGCCACGGATCTTGTTCACGATCAACGCCGCAAGCGCCTCGCCGTCGACGTCCTCAGCGATCACCAGAAGCGGCTTGCCCGCCTGGATGACCTTCTCCAAGACCGGCAGCAGATCCTTCAGGTTGGAGACCTTGGAGTTGACGATCAGGATGTACGGCTCATCGAGCACGGTCTCCATGCGCTCGGTGTCGGTGACGAAGTAGGGCGAAATGTAGCCCTTGTCGAACCGCATGCCCTCGGTGAGCTCGAGCTCTAGCCCGAAGGTGTTCGACTCGTCGACGGTGATGACGCCTTCCTTGCCGACCTTGTCCATGGCCTCGGCGATGATCTCGCCCACCTGGGTGTCGGCGGCGGAGATGGAGGCGGTGGCAGCGATCTGCTCCTTGGTCTCCACATCCTTGGAAATCACGGCCAGTTGCTCGACAACTGCGGCGACAGCCTTCTCGATGCCCCGCTTGAGGCTCATCGGGTTGGCACCGGCGGTCACATTCCGCAGGCCCTCGCGTACCATCGCCTGCGCCAGCACGGTAGCTGTGGTGGTGCCGTCAC
>DATDKX010000397.1:0-6570 GCA_036519615.1 Propionibacteriaceae bacterium | reverse complement strand
GATTCCCGCAGATGTCGATCATGCGGCACTCGCCAGCGATTACGCCCACACCACGGCACCACTGCGAAGGCTCGTGGACCGCTACGCCGGAGAAATCTGTGTCGCGCTGTGCGCGGATCAGCCAGTCCCAGACTGGGTCTTCCGCTCCCTCGATGACCTCCCCGAGCAGATGGCTGTGGCGGAACGGCGGGCGAAGAAGTATGAGCGAGCCATCATTGATCTGCTTGAGGTCTATTTACTCGCTGACCGGATTGGCCAGACGTTCATCGGCACTGTCATCGAAGTCAATCGCGACAAGCAGCTTGGCACCGTCATGATCGAGGAACCGGCCGTCGAGGCTCGGGTCATCGGTGATCGGCTGCGGCTGGGGCAAGAGGTGCTGGTACGCCTGACATCAGCCGACTATGCCGAGGGCGCGGTGGCTTTTGAGGTCGCGCGGACCGTTCAGCCGCCGATCTGACGTTTGGCTGCCGCCACCACTGCCTCAGGGGTAAATCCGAACTTTGATTGCAGCGCCTTGAGCGGGGCTGAGGCGCCAAAAGTGCTCATTGCAATGATCTCGCCCTTGGTGCCAGCCCAACGGTCCCAACCGAATGAAGAGGCCTGTTCGATCACAACCCGGGCCGTTACGTCGGGGGGCAGCACGCTATCGCGATACTCGTCGCTCTGCCGGTCGAACAGCTCCCAGGACGGCATGCTGACGACCCGTGCCTTGATGCCCTCACTAACCAGCAGCTCGTACGACGAGACCGCAAGCGCGACCTCACTGCCGGTAGCGATCAAGATCACGTCCGGGGTCTCATCCGGATCGCCCGCCAGCACGTACGCGCCATTGGCGACGCCGCTTGCCGAGGCGTACGTGCTGCGATCCATCGTGGGCAGCGCCTGCCGAGACAAGATCATCGCCACCGGGTCGTGCCGCAGCGGCATGATCACGCGCCACGCTTCCACGACCTCATTGGCATCGGCCGGCCGCATGTCGATCATGCCGGGCATCGCGCGCAGCGACGCCAGTTGTTCGACGGGCTGGTGGGTGGGGCCGTCCTCACCGACGCCGATCGAGTCGTGGGTGAAGACATGGATGACTGGTAGCTCCATGAGTGCGGACAACCGCAGAGCGCCGCGCTGAAAGTCGGAGAAGATCAAGAAACCGGCCTGGTAGGGCCTGATCTTGCTCAGCGCCAACCCGTTGCTGATCGCGCCAGCGGCGTGCTCACGAACGCCGAAGTGCAGATTCCGGCCGGCCCGGTTGTCCGGCTGGAAGTCGCCGGCGCCCTCGAAAGTGAGACGCGACTTGTTGGAGGGCGCCAGATCTGACGAACCGCCGATGAGCCACGGCACGCGCTGGGCGATGAGATTGAGCACCTTCTGGTTGGTGTCCCGGCCGGCAGCACCCTTGGGATCGGCCGGATACTCGGGGAGATCGGCGTCCCAGCCATCGGGCAGTTGTCGGCGTTGCATCTTGTCCAGGTGGTCGGCGAGTTCGGGGTACTCCTCGCTGTACCTGGCGAAGAGTTCATCCCACTCTGAGCGCAGGTCAGCACCATGCTTGCCGAGGTCGGCGAAATGACTACGGACCTTGTCGGGAACCAGGAAGCTCTCCTCCTCGGGCCAGCCGTAGAAGCGCTTGGCGCCACGGATCTCCTCAACACCCAAGGGCTCACCGTGCGCGGAGTGGCTGCCTTGCTTGGTGGGGGCGCCGTAGCCGATGATGCTCTTGACAATGATCATGGTCGGCCGTTCTTGCTCCGCCTTGAACGCGTCGAGCGCATTAGTCAGCGCATCAAGATCATTGGCGTCGTCGATGCGCTGCACTGCCCAGCCATAGCCCTCGAAACGCCGTCCGACGTCCTCGGTAAAGGCGAGATCTGTGCTGCCCTCGATGGTGATCTTGTTGCTGTCGTAAAGCCAGCACAGATTGGACAGCTTCTGATGCCCCGCGAGCGAGGCCGCCTCGGCGCCGATGCCTTCCATCAGGCAGCCGTCACCAGCGATCGCATACACGTCGTAGTCGAAGAGGTCGTAACCGGGTCGATTGAACGTGGCCGCCTGCCACATGCCGGCGATCGCCATCCCAACGCTGGTCGCTATGCCGGTGCCGAGCGGACCTGTGGTGCATTCAATACCCGCAGTCCAGCGGTACTCCGGATGGCCGGGACACTTGGAGTCCAGCTGTCGGAACTTCTTGAGGTCCTCGAGCGGGACGGCCAATTCGCCGAGAATTTCATACTGGGGATTGACCGACTTGACCCCTGCCAGATGCAGTACCGAGTAAAGCAAGGTCGAAGCATGACCGGCGGACAATACGAAGCGATCGCGATTGCTCCAGATTGGATGGTCGGGATCGAAGCGCAATTTCTGCCAGACTGCGTACATCACCGGCGCGAGTGCCATTGGGGTCCCGGGATGCCCAGAATTCGCGGCCTGCACGGCGTCCATACACAGCGTGCGGATCGTGTCAATTGCGAGCTTCTCGATGGGATCGCTTTCCAGGGCCGGGAAGTCGGTGCTGGCGGTCTGGGTCATGGTCAACCTTCCTCGGTGCGCGACCTGCTTTCGTGGCCGCGATCAATAGCTTTGTACGGTCCGGTGGTCGCCGGCAGTTCAGACATGCCTAGTGCCATGCCTGAATGCACGCTATCGCCCACGACCCTCTGCGGGAAGAATTGCCTGCCCGCGACCTGCCCGGACATGCAAAGCCCGCCGCCGTCTGTGATGGCGGGCTGCTGGAGCTCTAGATGAGCTGGAGGATCACGATGACCAAAATGATCACGACCAGCACTCCAATCACGGTCCACAGCCATGGGGGCATTGCTGTCACCTCAAGACGGGCATCGTCGGGAACCGGCGGCTTAAAGCAGCAGCCGCCTGGTCAGCGTTGCTCTTACGCGGGAATCGCTGCCCAGCAACGGTTTGTTCGCGGAATCGTGGTTGTTGAGGGACGAGTCGGTCGATAAGCCGGATTCTGTCTCGGCCGTTTCCGACCGGGGCGATCATCCATCTGCGACCACTGTTACCAGCGGCCTGGTGCGATCTACCCGGAGACTCGGGCGAGCAGCCCTCGAGCGCCTCCGCAGACGCGTACGCGTCCTTTTGATCTTGCTCCAGGTGGGGTTTACCGAGCCATCCCAGTCACCTGGGATGCTGGTGGTCTCTTACACCGCCGTTTCACCCTTACCTCCGCCTCCATGAGATGACAAGCACCTCATCGGTAGTCGGAGGCGGTCTGCTTTCTGTGGCACTGTCCCGCGGGTCACCCCGGGTGGGTGTTACCCACCACCTTGCTCTGTGGAGTCCGGACTTTCCTCGACGACGCAAGCGCCGCCGCGATCGCCTGACCGACTCGTCCATCCTCCAGCCTAGTGACTAACGCTAGGGAAGCGTCAGGACTTCCGCACCCCGCTCGGTAACTGCGAGCGTGTGCTCGAACTGCGCACATCGACTGCCATCGGCAGTGAGCACAGTCCAGCCGTCATCCCACATGTACCAATCGCCGGTGCCGAGAGTGATCATCGGCTCGATCGTGAACGTCATCCCAGGCTTGATCACCGTGTCGTAGGCCGGTTCGTCGTAGTGCGGGATCACGAGCCCGGAGTGGAAGGCAGTGTGCACGCCGTGTCCGGTGTAGTCACGCACCACGCCGTAGCCGAAGCGCTTGGCGTAGCTCTCGATCACGCGGCCGATGATGTTGACCTGGCGCCCCGGCTTCACGGCGTTGATGGCGCGGACCAAGGCCTCGTGGGTGCGCTCGGTCAGCAGCCGGCCGGGCTCATCGATCTCGCCGCAGAAGAAAGTCGCACAGGTGTCGCCATGGATGCCGCCGATATAGGCAGTTACGTCGATCTTGACGATGTCGCCTTCCTGCAGCGGGCGGGCATCCGGGATGCCGTGACAAATCACCTCATTGACCGACGTGCAGCATGACTTGGGAAATCCGCGATAGCCGAGGGTTGATGGGTATGCGCGGTGGTCGATCAAGAACTCGTGGACCACCCGATCAAGATCATCAGTCGTTATGCCAGGGCTGATTGCCGCGGCGGCCGCATGCATCGCTTGGGCAGCGATCCGGCCTGCGATGCGCATTCTCTCAATGGTCTCCGGCGCCTGGACGTCGTCGCCGGTATAGGGATCCGGAGCGGTCCGGCCGACGTAGGGCGGCCGCGGAATGCTGGCTGGCACCTCGCGCGGCGGCGAGATGGTCGCGGGCTGGATGGTCACTTGGGGATCTTACTTTTCCCAAGAGTGGTCGAAAACCACATCGAATCCGCCCGAACTCATGTCGTTGATGACCACTTTCCGGGGAAGGAAGGTGGGAGTAACGTCAAATCGAGGTGCAGTCCGAAGGAGGGTCAGATGGCTCAGGGCGATTGGTGGTATGACCTCAAGACCCACAAGGTGGTACCGGACAACAACGACACGAAGATCACCGACCGGCTCGGCCCCTATAAGACGCGCGAGGAGGCCGAACGCGCACTCGAGCTGGTGGAGGAGCGCAACGAGGCGTACGACAACGACCCGCGCTGGAACGACGATCCCTAGTCCCCCCGGCTCATCGGGCGAAGCGGGTGCAGACGCCGGCGGGGAGTGACCAGGTGCGTCACGAGGTGACCGACGCCGACACCGCTGCGGCCCTCGGCAGCGGTGACGTTCCGGTGCTTGCGACACCACGGCTGATCGCGTGGATGGAAGCGGCAACCGTGCGGGCCGCGGCCGACTTTCTTGCGGCAGGTCAGACGACGGTCGGCACCGGGATCCGCATAGACCACCGCCGCGCGACCGGCGTCGGCGGCAGCGTCGAGATCACCGCAACAGCGCAGTCAGACGCAGCCAGCAGCCGTCTGACCTTCGACGTACACGCGGTCGACGGCTCAGGGCAGGTCGTCGCCGCAGGCCAGATCGAGCGGGCGATCGTTGATCGGCAACGCTTCCTCGCGTCCGCGTCAGCCGCAGACACGTACAACAGTTGATCTCACTCGGCCAGTACAACAGCAGGAGCAACGGAGGTACAGCGGATGGAACTGGAACGGGCTCGGTCGTTACTGGACGCGGAGCGTGCCCGGGTGCAGCAGCTGCTGGCCGATCTCGGCAGAGAGCGGGCAGATGATCATGAGGCGGAACGCGATGCGTCTTATCCCGCGACGCCACTGGCACAAGAGGGCGTCGACGATGCCGTGGCCGCCGGTCTGAGGGACCGGCTCGCGACGCTTGATCGTGCTCTCCAGCGGGTCGAAAACGGCAGCTACGGCCGCTCGATCCGCAGCGGTGCGCCCATCCCGGACGAACGCCTCGAGGCGGATCCGGCCGCCGAGCTCACTGTCCAGGAGGCCGCCGATGATCAAGCAGCGAGCCGAAAATGAGGACCTGATGGCGAAGGCAGGGCGGGTGCAGGTTCGTCGGGTGTACGATCCGCCACGGCCCGACGACGGGCAGCGGGTGCTCGTGGACCGGCTCTGGCCGCGGGGACTCAGCAAGGAGCGCGCCCGCCTCGATGACTGGTGCAAGGACATCGCGCCCTCCACCGAGCTTCGAAAGTGGTACGGCCATGAACCCGACCGGTACGCCGAGTTCGCCCGCCGCTATCGCGCCGAGCTCGGCGATGCAGCGCGCGCCGCGGCGCTGGCCAATCTTCGCAAGCTGGCCGGTCACGGACAGCTCACCCTGCTGACCGCGACGAAGCGAAGCGATATCAGCGAGGCAGCGGTCCTCGCCGACTTGCTCGCCAGGCGCTGCCTGAGTGGCGTCAGGTAGTGACGAGTCCGGCGACAAGATTGATGGTCGCGGCGAGGATCACCGTTCCGAAGCTGTATGACAGCAAGCAGTGCGGCAGCACCACCGAGCGGATCGCGGTGCTGGAGACGCCGTGTCCGATACCTGGTCGGTCCTCCCAAGGTTGTAGCTGAAATAGAAGAAGTCGCGGTATGACGGCTGATCATTGCTGCTGGGCAACTCCAGTACCCGCAGCTCCAGCTATCGCGGAGGGCAGCCCTGCAGAGCTCGCTCGGGCACCTTCACTAGCTAGCTGAATGTAGGTTGCGGCACCGAATCGGTGAGTGAGAGATCGGAACTGTCGGCGCTCGCGGGCGCAGCGCTGGTGATTCGGACCCGCGAGGCGTTTGCTACCGGTCTGATCCACACCGGGACTCCCAATTCCAGAGCCTTGCCTGTCGCCTCTGCGCGCGTCAACGTCACGAGTACCGGCGGTGCTTCGTCCTCGTCGGCTAGCCGCACGTCCAGGCGCACCTCGAAACCAACGCGGTTGAAGCGTTCGATCCGGCCCGGGTAGGCGCCATTGAACGGATGCTTCTCGATCTCTAGATCGTGCGGGCGTACCAGATGGTTGTCGAGTGTGGTCACCGGACCGAGGAAGCTCATCACGAACTCCGAGTTTGGGTGGTCGTAAAGCTCGTCAGGAGGGCCGACCTGCTCGATCCGACCCTGGTTGATCACGACAATCCGATCAGCGACGTCCAAGGCCTCCTCTTGGTCGTGGGTGACGAAGACGGTGGTGACATGTACCTCGTCGTGCAGCCGCCGGAGCCAGGCCCGCAGCTCCTTCCGCACGTTGGCGTC
>DATDKX010000396.1:0-10137 GCA_036519615.1 Propionibacteriaceae bacterium | reverse complement strand
GTGCTCTTCGACCGTTCCTGGTATAACCGCGCCGGCGTGGAAAAGGTAATGGGGTTCTGTACGCCGGAAGAGTATGACCGCTTCCTGCAGCAGACCCCCATCTTCGAGCAGATGCTGATCGACGACGGGGTCATGCTCCGCAAATACTGGTTCTCGGTCTCTGATAAGGAACAGCTGCGACGGTTCCGATCCCGGCACGCCGATCCAGTACGCCGCTGGAAACTCAGCCCCATGGACCTCGAGTCGATTTACCGCTGGGAGGACTATTCGCGGGCCAAAGACGAGATGATGATCCATACTGACACGCCCACCAGCCCGTGGTTCGTGGTTGAGTCCGACGTTAAGAAGCACGCTCGGCTCAACATGATCGCGCACCTGCTGTCGAGCATCCCGTACACGGACGTGCCGGCCCCTGTCGTAAAGCTCCCGCGGCGGCTCACCTCGACCTCGAACTACCAGCGGCCGCCGCGGGAGAACTTCACCTACGTACCGGACTATGCATCCAACTTCCTTGGAGATCCAGAAGCGAGCAGCTGATCGGCTACCTGAGTCAAATTTCCGACCAATGGAGTTTTCGACATCTTTGCGATCGGGTTGTTGCGCGCATCTCAGCTTGGAGACGCGTACGAGCAGGCCTGGCAGGAGTGGGAGAAATCAGGTGAGACCGACTTATGGGAGCCGACCGCCGCTGATGCGCTGCCGCGCTCGTGAGGCGAGGCGAGATTCGCTTCGCCGACCTAGAGCCGGTACACGGCTCCGAGGCCAATAAGCGGCGGCCCCGTCGTAATCGTCAGCAACGACGGAGCGAATGAGCGGGCGACGATTCTGGGACGTGGCGTGGTGACCGTCGTGCCAGTGACGTCCAACGTGACACCCGTGCTGCCCTTTCAAACGCTGCTGGAACCCGGTGCCACCGGGCTGGCAAGCTCGTCCAAAGCCCAGGCAGAGCAGGTGATATCCATTGACGTCATACGCCTCAGACCGCGCATTGGACAGCTGCCGCCGGCCGCGATTGTCGAACTCGACAAGGCGCTGCGGTTGCATCTCAGCTTGTAGTGATCACACACAGAAACACATGAGTTGAGCAGTTGGGCACCGAGAAATGTGGGTCCCAGGAGGGCCTTGATCTGGACAGATCGCGACTACCGTGGAGGCAACGAGCAACCTCGGAACCGGCTTCATCCAAGTACGTCCCCATCCGACTCCGAGCGTTGAGCGTTGGAGGTTGTGATGTTGTTTGAGGTGCTTGCGGTGCTCGGAGGAGCTGCCTTAGTGGGCGCCGCGGTTAGCGTCAGAGTTGTCAAACAGTTTGAGCGCGGTCTCGTCTTCAGATTCGGCCGGATCCGCGAGCGCATTCGCGGCCCCGGACTCGCCGTGATGGTGCCATTTGCAGATCGACTGCAGAAGGTCAACATGCAGATCGTCACTATGGCCGTGCCCGCGCAAGAGGGCATAACGCGCGACAACGTCACGGTCAAAGTGGATGCTGTCGTCTACTTCCGGGTGGTAGATCCCGTGCGGGCGGTCGTCAACGTCGAGGACTATCCCTTCGCTGTATCCCAGGTGGCACAGACGTCGTTGCGCTCGATCATTGGAAAGAGCGATTTGGATGATCTGCTGACCAATCGGGAGCGGCTCAACGAGGGCCTTGAGCTCATGATCGACAATCCGGCCGTTGAGTGGGGCGTCCACATCGATCGAGTCGAGATCAAGGACGTGGCGTTGCCCGAAACCATGAAGCGGTCAATGTCACGTCAGGCGGAGGCCGAGCGGGAGAGGCGGGCCCGCGTAATCTCCGCCGAGGGCGAGCTGCAGGCCTCCGACCGGCTCGCGCAGGCGGCTCACACTATGGCCGACACGCCGGGCGCTCTTCAGTTGCGGCTGCTGGAAACCATTGTCGAGGTGGCTGCGGAGAAGAACTCCACACTCGTGCTGCCCTTCCCGGTGGAGCTGCTGCGGTTCCTGGAGAACAACACCAGCCTTAGCTCGGCACTTTCCGCGACCCAATCAGCCGCTGCCAAGCTCAGCGAGAATTCCGAGAGCCAAAGGCCGGGTGTGCCCGACACGCTTTCTTCCGTGTCCGACGTGGCAGCCCTCGAGGCGCGGGAACCGGAAGCGGACGAGCGTCCAGCCGTCGGTGCTCTGAACGGGATTAGCGCGGTCGCGAATGGTCGGTCCTCGGGAAAGGATGCTGGCTAGCAGATCTGAATGATCGTCACCAGCGATCATGGATCTGCGCCCGCAGCTCTCTGTCATAAAGCTCGCGTACCCCTGCTAGGAACTCCGGACCCAGCGGCGGCAGCTCACCCGCAGCTGCGTTGGCTTGTGCCTGTGCCACGGTTCGCGCGCCGGGAATCACCGTCGTGACGCCTTCTTGTTGCACAACCCAGGCAAGAGCTGCCTGGGCCGGCGTAGCTTCGAACGGCAGCTTGGCCACCAGATCAGCGAACTCCTTAGCCAGCCGTACGCCGGTCTCGTAATCCACACCGGAGAAGGTTTCGCCAACGTTGAAGGCCTGGCCGGTCCGATTGAAGTTTCGATGATCATTTTCGGCGAACCGAGTCGAGGTGGTGTACGCGCCGCTCAAGAGGCCGCTGGCCAGCGGAACACGGGCGATGATGCCCACCCCGTTCTGGATCGCCGAGGGCAGTACGGCCTCCAGCGGCTTGTGCCGGAATGCATTGAGGATGATTTGTACGGTTGCGGTGCCGCGACGAGACATTGCAGTCAACGCCTCGTCGCAGGTCTCGACACTCACCCCGTAGTTAGCGATCACGCCATCGGCGACAAGCGTGTCGAGCGCGTCGTACAGCTGATCACTGGAATAGACGGCAGTCGGTGGGCAGTGCAGCTGAACAAGATCAAGTTGATCCATGCCCAGATTTCGCCGCGATCTGTCCGTCCAGGCTCGGAAGTTCTGCAGCGTGTAGTTCTCCGGTACTTGATCAACCCGCCGTCCCATCTTGGTGGCGACCATGATCGGCGAGTCGGGGTTCTCCACGCGGAAACGGCCGATCAGCCGCTCGCTGCGACCGTCACCGTAGACATCTGAAGTGTCGAAGAACGTCACCCCAGACTCGACGGCGGCGCCGAGCACGTCCAGCGCCGCCGTCTCGCTTACCTCACCCCAGTCCGCACCGAGTTGCCAGGTTCCTAGCCCGATGACGGAGATGGGACGTTCAGTACGACCGAGTACGCGTTCTTCCATACCGTTTACCCTACGGACACCTCCTGACGCGATCGACGCAGCACTGCGGCAGCCAACCCGGCAAATCCGATAGCCTGCAGCACTGCACCGATGATGACCTCGAGCACCTCGGCGGACGAGTTCAGGGCGCATAGCGCTCTGATCGACCGCGGTCATCGTGCACTCGCCACTGCGGGACGCCGCAACCGGCCAACACGAGGGCAGCACCAACCACGGTGAGCCCAATCCCAAAACCGGCGGCGATCATCGGACCGGTCGGCACATCAGACACGAGGAACGCCGGCACCGCCGTGAAAGCTGACAGCAAGCGCAGCACCACCAGCGCGATCGCCGCCGCCAGCCGGCCACGCCATGCCAAGATCACCAAGACAATGCTGATCAGGCCAAGGCCGGCACCGATCAGAGCGATGATCATCGGCGGCTGTTGACCATCTGTTAACAGCGGCCCAGCCGCGACGAGCTGCTCGAATTGTCGGTCACGGATGACGGACCGCCCGATGGCGCGTGGGCTCCGGGCGTGGGGCTGAGTGCGATGCGGGAGCGCGCTGCGGAGCTGGGCGGGTCGTTCCAGGCTGGCCCGACACCAACTGGGGGCCACGTTGTGGCCTCGCTGTGCTCGATCTGCAGATGCCTGGTCAGGATGGCTTTGCGGCCACTCGAGCGCAGCGGGTACTGCGCTTCTTCGCGACTCCAGCTCCGGCGACGATGACCCGTTTCCGGAGCTAACTGCGCGGGAACGCGAAATCCTTGATCTGCTGGCCGCGGCTATGCCGAATTCCATGATCGCGACCCGTCTCGGTCTCTCGCCAAAGACGGTCGCCAACCACTTATCGTCGATCTTTACCAAACTTCAAGTCGCGGACCGAGCTCAAGCGATTCTGCGGGCGCGGGACGCCGGACTGGGATTCGCCAGGACACTCCATAGCGCCAGCCGGCTTGCGCCCACGTACGTTTCCGCCAGTTTGGTGGCAAAAGAGCGCCCAACCCGGCCGGGCGCGTACGTTTCCGCCAGTCTGGTCGAAAACGCACGCCGAGCAACTGACGCCAGCCTCACCCGACAAATCCACCCCTTGTAGATTTTTCGGTGCCGACGACAAGGGAGGACTCGTGACGGTCAGCGGGGTTCCAGCAAAGACCGGTTATGTCTCGGTCAACGATCTCCAGATGTATTACGAGATCCATGGCACGGGACAGCCACTCGTGCTCTTGCACGGTGCGTTCTCCGCAATCGGCACCTCGTTCGGACAGCTGCTTCCTGCCCTTGCCGAGGGCCGCCAGGTCGTGGCCTTTGAGCTCCAGGGTCATGGACGTACAGCCGACATTGATCGCCCATTGACCCTCGAAGGCTTAGCGGATGACGTTGCCGCCGCAATTGATCAACTTGGCCTCGGCAGCGCGGACATCTTCGGCTACAGCACAGGTGGAGCTGTGGCACTGCACCTCGTTCTTCGGCATCCCGAGGTAGTGCGCAAGCTCGTGCTCGCCTCGGTCACCTACACGATGGCCGGCGTCCATCCCGGTCTAATGGAGGGACTGGGCGAGATGACACCAGAGATGATGCATGGCTCGCCGTGGCATGACGAGTACGTCCGCATCGCGCCGCGTCCCGAAGATTTCCCGAGGCTGTTCGCGAAAAAGACAGAGATGGACCGGCAGATCAAAGACCTGCCAGCCGACGCAATCAGCGCGATCAAAGCGCCAACCTTGTTGATCATCGGAGATTCCGATCTTGTCCGTCCAGAGCACGCAGTTGAGATGTTCCGGCTGCTCGGTGGTGGCGTCTTTGGTGACACTCCAGCTGGCCTGCCGAATTCACAGCTCGCGGTACTTCCGGGCACGTCTCATGTCACCGTGGTGAACCGCGCCGATCTGCTGCTGCCAATGATCACGTCGTTTCTTGACGCGCCCATGCCGGCGACTGACTAAGGATCAAGCCTTCCGCACAACCCGGACGTGCAGAGCGGCCGGCGTACCGACAAAGTCTGCGATCTCGTACCCGTTCGGCGCCTGGTCGAGGCCATCCCAGAGCCGTTCGCCACTGCCCAACAGCATCGGCGCGTACGCCAGGTGCATTTCGTCGACCAGACCGGCGCGCAGATATTGCTGGATGGTTGAGACGCCGCCGGCCAGCCGGACGTCCTGCCCGTCGGCCGCCTGGTACGCCGCCTCTAGGGCCTCTTCAAGACCGCCAGTCACGAAGTGAAAGACAGTCCCGCCCTCCATCGTGATCGACTCTCGCGGATGATGCGTCAGGACGAACGTCGGATGATGGTACGGCGGATTGTCGCCCCACCAGCCCTTCCACTCGTCATCGGTCCAATCACCGCGGATCGGCCCGAACATGTTGCGGCCCATGATCGTCGCCCCTAGACCTTCCTCACCGGCAGCGGCGAAACGATCATCAACACCCTCGTC
This sequence comes from Propionibacteriaceae bacterium, assembly GCA_036519615.1. Taxonomy (GTDB): domain Bacteria; phylum Actinomycetota; class Actinomycetes; order Propionibacteriales; family Propionibacteriaceae; genus Microlunatus. The sequence continues at coordinate 4,514 of DATDKX010000396.1, read as the reverse complement.
ACCGCCCTCTTCGCCGAAGATCTTGTGGAACGTGCGAGTGCCGAAGAACCAGTTGTGGAGCTGCTCTCCGCCAACACCAAGGGGTTCGTCGAGACTTTGACTAGGTCCGGCTGCGTAGCCGTCAATTGAGACGCTGAAATTGTGGACGCGTAGCTTCGGCATTGATCCTCCTGCTCTGCGCGGTTACGTGGCGCTTCGCATATGTTGCAACAGTGACGTACGAGCAAGATCCGCGGGTTGATACCTACATTGACGCGCTACCTGCGTGGCAACAGGAGATCTGCCAACAGGTTCGCGATCTCGTCCACGCCGTCGACCCGGGAGTGGCTGAGACCATTAAGCGGCGGGTGCAACCCTACTTCGTGCTCGACGGCAACATCTGCGCACTGCTTGCGGCCAAGGAGCACGTCAACGTATTCCTCTACGACGGCGCGATCGTTGCCGATCCTGAGGGCATCATCACCGCGGGCCACGACAACAAAACCGCCCGCACTGTCGCGATACGCCAAAACGAAACGATCAACACTCGGGCACTCAGCGAGATGTTCCGGCAGATCATCGCCAATAACCGCGCCGGCGGCTGGCGCAAGATCAAGAAGGGACAATGACCAACACGGGAGACGGACGGCCAGTGAACGCGCGCGAAATCCCTCCACGGGCGTGGCACCTGGACGCGGCGAGCCTTTCCGATGCCAACAAGGCGCTGCGCATCCTGCCCCACGAACTCCGCCCCTACAGCAACGGCATCCGTATGGTCGGGCGGGCAGTGACAGTCATCGCATCTGCTGATCTTGTGCCGGTGCTCGCAGGCCTGCAGCAATGCGGCGCTGGCGACATTCTGGTCGTGGATGCCGGCACCACGGAGCACGCGGTGCTTGGTGAACTGTTCGCAACCGAAGCCGTACGGCGTGGCATGGCCGGCATTGTTGTCTACGGGCTCTGCCGCGACACCGCGACTCTGGCCAAGCTGCCAATCCCCATCTACTCGCTCGGCACGACCCCGCGCGCCGTAGGAGCAACCCGGCTTCCACTTACCCAACCGGCCATTCGCCTCGGAGATGTCGAGATCCGACCTGGTGAAATTCTGGTTGGCGATGACGACGGCATCGTCGTGCTGAGTGACGCGGAATTAGAGGCCGCGTTGCCGACTGCCGAGGCCATCCAGCGACGCGAGGGTGCGATACGGTCTGCCATTCAGGACGGCACGTCCTTGTTCGAGCAGCTGAACTTCGCCGAGCACCTCGATGATCTTCAGGCGGGCCGTCCGAGCGCGTTGATGTTCACAGTGGAGTGAAGCGGGAACAGCAGCTGGCGTGTCAGACCTCATCATCGAGGAGTCGTGATGACCACCGCATCCGGGAGCACGGTTCGATGGGCCTCCCACGAGGGCGCACGCCGCTGGACCTCGGCGCCGGTCCTGGCTAGGGCACACGCGTTTCAGGCGTCGCTGCCCGGCTATCAGCAAACGCCGCTTGTCGAGCTGCCCGACCTGGCAGCCGAACTCGGCGTGGCGACTGTGTTCGTCAAGGACGAATCCAACCGTCTCGGCTTGCCGGCATTCAAAATCCTCGGTGCCTCCTGGGCGATGAATTGCGCGCTTAGCGAGCGCAGCGGCTTCGATGCGCCGGCTACAAGCCTGACCGAGCTGCGGGAGCGTTCTGGTCGCGTCACTCTCGTCACCGCGACAGATGGTAACCACGGTCGCGCGGTCGCGCGAATGGCCGCGCTACTGGGGCTGGCGACCCGGATCTACGTTCCCGCAGGAACGACCAAGGAAACCGTGGACGCCATTACCAGCGAAGGCGCCGACGTCGTGCAAACCGACTTGATCTACGACGAGGTGGTATGGGCTGCCGCAACTTCGACTGCGGGCCACCCCGACGATCTGTTGATCCAGGACACGGCCTGGCGGGGATACGAACAGGTGCCGAACTGGATTGTCGAGGGATACGGCACCCTGTTCCAAGAGGTGGACCTGCAGCTCGGCGAGCGTGCAACACAGCTCGTCGCGGTGCCGACGGGCGTGGGATCGCTACTACAGGCCGCGCTACAGCACTATCGTGATTCGGCTCTTGACCAACGGCCGGCCCTCCTAGCGGTTGAGCCAATCACCGCCGCCTGCGTAACGGCCAGTCTCGCCGCAGGAAAGCCGATCAGCGTCGACACCTCCGAGCCCACGATCATGACGGGTCTTAACTGCGGCAGCGTGTCAACCATCGCCTGGCCCGCAATCCGCAACGGGCTGGACGCCAGTGTCACGGTCACCGATGAGCAGGCCCGTGTTGCAATGCACCGACTAAACGAGCTCGGCGTACCGGCAGGACCGTGCGGCGGGGCATCACTGGCCGGCGTACGTCAAGCGCTAGCTGATCCCGACCATCGCGCCTTGCTGTCGATCACAGCGGACAGCGCTCTAGTGTTGATCAGCACCGACGGCGCGATTGCTGATCATCTAGTCTGAGCGCGGTCACGCCAGAGCAGCCAGGTGACAACACCGGCCGCCAGGAGCTGGAGCACGAAGCCCACGGTCTGGGCGACTGCATCCGCCGCGCTGAAGCCCTCCAGATGAAAGCTGTGGAAGATCATGTGCGGCACGGCATAGACAGCGAACGCTCCAACAGCGACCGCACTCAGCAGGCTCTGCCCGGTCACCGCTGCTGCTGCAAGCACTACTGCCAAGGCGAGGCTGAGCGAACCAACATCACGAATCAGGTGCTCGTTGTACGGCGGAAGCAGCGCGACCCATCCATGACCCGCTGCTGGGAAGCTGCGATAGAAGCTCGCCGGCGCAAACAGCGCCCAGCCGCCAACGAGCGCCTCTGATATAGCGAGGATGCCTAGTAGCACGCGCGCGACCGTGGATGTGGTACGCGGCTCGGGTTGAGCCTCGGATGCCGTCATGGCACGGCTGAGGTCTCGGCTGGGGAGGTCGTACGCCGCGCGAGGCGCGAGTTGATCACGGCACTAGCCAATCGGAAGCCGAGGTTGCGGCTCATGATCTGAGCCCGACATGATCGACCTCCTCGCCCGTCACCCATGACACCGACTTGTCAGAATTTCAGCACCATATTTGGTGCGGCGGATTCCAGCGAGCGTTGCAACAGCCGAGAGTAGGCGGGGGTTGCAATGGCGCGGTCGCAGGCGACTCATGCGGGTCGGGCGTTGACGGAGAAGCAGGATCGGTTCGTCCGCTTGATCGCGCAGGGCGTGCCGAACGCTGAGGCGTGCTGGATCGTTGGGATCAACCGTCGGACGGGGACACGCTGGCGGCTCGGTCGCACGATCCGGAACACAGCGGGCGAGCTGGTGCACTATCCACCCGTGCATACAGGGCCGGCGCCGCGATCGCGGCATCCGCGGTATCTGTCGTTGGCCGAGCGAACTGTGATCGCCGACCTGTACCGGGAGCGCAGGCCGGTGCGCGAGATCGCCGCCATCATAGGCCGGTCGCCGTCGACGGTCAGCCGAGAGCTGCGTCGCAACGCCGATCACGACGGCCGCTATCTACCCAAGACGGCTGAGCGTCTCGCATTGGAGCGCGTCCGACGTCCGCGGCGCCGACGGCTGTTTGTCGATGTCGAGCTTCGGGGCGTCGTTACCGCGCTACTGGACAAACGCTGGAGCCCTGAGCAGGTCGCCTACGAGCTGCGCGAGCGATTTCCCGATCAGCCGCACCGGCGATTGAGCACGGAGACGATCTACCAAACGATCTACGACCCCGACGTGCCGCTCACCCGACCGGCCAAGCGTCGACGTCGTCGACGTCGCCGCCGCGTGCAGGGGCTGGAACGGCGCGGGCGGCTGACCGCGATGACAATGATCTCCGAGCGGCCGCCGGAGGTGGAAGACCGCATCCAGGTCGGCCACTGGGAGGGCGACTGCATCGTGGGTGCAGGGAACCGCTCGGCGATCGGCACGCTGGTCGAGCGACGCACGAGGTTCCTGATCCTCGTTCACGTCCCGACCGGTAGGCCGACGGCCGAGGTGATGCGTCAGGGCATCACGACCGCGCTCAATGGCTTCTCTGCGGTGCTACGGCGGACGCTGACCTGGGACCAAGGCAAGGAACTGGCGCTGCATCAGAAGATCACCGAGCAGACCGGCGCGAAAGTGTTCTTCTGCGACGCACACTCACCGTGGCAGCGCGGCAGCAACGAGAACATGAACGGGCTGCTGCGCGACTATTTCCCGAAAGGCATCGACCTGCGCGACATCAGCCCGGAGGAACTCGAGCGGGTGGCTGCCGAGATCAACAACCGGCCCCGCAAGACGCTCGGCTGGGCACGGCCCGCCCAACTGCTCGCCGGCGAGACGCAGTCAGCCAGCGCGTAACGCTTCAGCCCCAGAAGATCGCGGTCGGATCGCGGTCGACCTCCGCTAGCAACTCCTCGACGCTCTCAGTGGCCGGCACCCGGTCGTACTCGTGGAACCGCTGATTGCGATCACGCCAATACAGCGACCACAACCGCGTCGCCTTCGTATAGCGAAGCCTCGCGATCGGGAACCGGGTCCAG
>DATDKX010000395.1:0-7336 GCA_036519615.1 Propionibacteriaceae bacterium | reverse complement strand
ATCGAGCGCTCGCGCCGCGCATTGAAAGAGCTAGTGATCGAGGGCATGCCAACCGTCGTTCCTTTCCATCGCGCCGTTTTAGAGGACCCGGCCTACATCGCTGACGATGGACGCTTCGGCGTACATACCCGTTGGATTGAGACGGAGTTCAGCGGCGAACTCCCGCCCTATGAGGGCCAACCCGGCGAAACTCCTGAGCCACAGAAGCGCTCCAAGGTTGTGGTCGAAGTCAATGGCAAGCGGCTGGAGGTCATGATCCCAGCCGGCCTTGGTACGGCCAATGGATCCGGCATCGACACCAGGCCCAAAAAGCCGATCAGGCGCCAAGGCAGTGCGGCTACCAAAACCTTGTCAGGCAATGCGTTGACCTCACCTATGCAGGGCACGATCGTCAAGGTCGCGGTCGCCGAGGGTGACTCCGTACAGACCGGTGATCTTGTCGTGGTTCTTGAGGCGATGAAGATGGAGCAGCCACTGACCGCCCACCGCAGCGGCATGGTGATGAACCTCAAAGCTCAGGTTGGCGCAACCGTTACCAGCGGGTCCACGCTGTGCGAGATCGTCGATTGATCAATATCCGTTAGTTGACACAACCGGTTGTTAGGCCGAGCCGAAGAGCTTAGCTCTGCGGTCTAAAAGGTCAGTAAGAAGACGTTCTCACAAGGGGAAACCACAGCAGGCGCGGGCACACTGTGACCCATGGAACTCCTTGTTCTACTGGTTGTCGTGGCACTCATCGTTGGCGGTGTAGCCCTCTACCGACGGCATGCCATCCAGCAGCGGCAGGCGGCGGAGCAGGCAGCACTGGACACTCAGCTCTCCGCGTCCAAGCGCGCAGCTGATGAGGATGTCACGAAGTTTGGCGAGGAACTGCAACGGCTCGATTCCGATGTTGCCGGGCATGCGCTTGACGAAGCGATGCAGCAGGACTACCAGCGCGCCCTGGACGCGTATGACGACGCGAAGATGTCCCTTGACTCAGTCACCAAGCCCGAGGAAATCCGGCACGTCACCGAGATCTTGGAGGACGGGCGCTACGCCGTCGCATGCGTCAAGGCGCGGATCGCCGGTCAGCCACTACCTGCCAAGCGTCCGCCTTGCTTCTTCAACCCAGCCCATGGCCCATCCTCACGAGACGTTACGTGGGCACCCCCGGGCGGTGTGCCGCGATCTGTACCCGCCTGCCCCGCCGATGCAGGACGCGTACTGGCCGGAGCCGATCCCTACATCCGCACTGTGCAGGTCGGCCCGCAACGCGTGCCCTACTGGGAAGGCGGGTCGGCGTACGCGCCATGGGCGCAGGGCTACTACAGCCGTTGGGCCGGCAGCGACATGCTCTCCGGCATGCTGATTGGTGGCTTGCTGTTCGGTGGCATGGGCAACATGTTCTCCGGGGTGGGCGAGGGCGTCGGTGATCTCATGGGCGGGATCGGCGAGGGCGCCAGCGACATCGGGAGCGGCATCGGCGACATGTTTGGAGATATGTTCGAGTAAGTCGGCTACTCCAGCAGAGTGGCGCAAATCTCACCCAACGTTTCCGAGCATCCATTGTCGATCTTTAGGGTTGCAAGATCATCACCACGGGTTGGGCCTCTGTTGATGATCACGACCGGTTGCTGATTCTTGACTTGATGCCGAACGAAACGAAAGCCGGACATCACGGTCAAGGAGGATCCCAGGACTACCAGGACTTCTGCCTGTTCCACGAGCGCGTACGCCGCATCGACCCGAGCCTTGGGCACTGCTTCCCCGAAGAACACGACATCGGGTTTGAGTCGGCCGCCACACCCCACACAACCAACCAGCCGGAACTGCCGCCAGTCCTGCGCCACCGCATCGCCATCAGGACGCGGTTCGGCATGCTCCAGGCGTTGCGGTTGTTCAACTTGCGGGTTCGTGCGTGCCAAGCGACGTTGCAGCTCACTGCGCGCCGAGCGATCGCCGCACTCTAGGCAGACCACAGTCGCAATGTCGCCGTGCAAGTTGATCACGCACCTGCTGCCAGCCGCCGAGTGCAGCCCGTCGACATTCTGAGTGATCACTCCGGAGAGTCCGGCTGCTTCCAGATCGGCTAGCGCACGATGCCCAGCATTTGGCCGCGCTTGGCCGATGCGACGCCAACCGAGGTAGGAACGGGCCCAGTACCGCCGCTGCGCGTCTGTGGAGCCGATGAACTCGCTGAATTGCATGGGGGTGGCACGGACCGAGGTGGGCCCTCGATAGTCCGGGATCCCTGAGTCGGTCGACATCCCGGCACCCGTGAGCGCTATCCAACTGCGGCCGTGGAGCAGGTCGGCGACCGCCGCAATGGTGGCTGTAGCTGCCACTGTCACGCAAGAACCGTACCTTGCAATCTGTAGTGCAAGCTCAGCTAATCATGCCTGTGCTGTGTAGTCGGCGCGCAGCCTCGGCGATTGAGCCGGTCATCGATGGATAGACGGTGAACGACTCCGACACTTGATCAACAGTGAGCCGCTGTGCGACTGCAATTGCGACAGGGAAGATCAATTCGCTGGCTCGCGGCGCGACCACTACGCCGCCGACCACAATGCCGGTGACATTTCGGCAGATGAGCTTGACGAAGCCGTCCCGGCTGCCTTGCATCTTGGCGCGAGCATTTCCCCGTAGCGGCAACGTCATGACCCGTGCGGGCACTTCACCGGAGTCGACTTGCTTCTGACTTACGCCAACGGTCGCGATCTCTGGCGCGGTGAAAACGGTCGACGAGACGGTCTTCAGATCGAGCGGGGAGACGTGCTCGCCGAGCGTATGCCACATGGCGATCCGGCCCTGCATAGCAGCCACCGAGGCGAGCATCAGCACACCAGTGCAGTCGCCCGCCGCGTACACACCCCGCGCCGAGGTTCGTGACACCCGATCGACTTCAATGAAGCCAGCTTGATTGAGCTTGACGCCCGCCTCCTCCAGACCGATGCCTGCCGTGTTGGGTAACGACCCGACCGCTAGCAGGCAGTGCGAACCGGTCACCGTACGTCCATCGGTCAGTGTCACGGTGACTTGATCGCCGTCGCGCTCCACTGACTGAGCACGCGAACGTGGGAGCACCGTCATACCGCGCCTGGTGAAGACGTCCTCGAGCACCTGAGCGGCTTCGGCATCCTCGCCAGGGAGCACCCTGTCACGGGAGGAGACCAGCACTACGTCGCAGCCGAGGGCATCGTATGCACTGGCAAACTCCGCACCCGTGACGCCGGAGCCCACCACGATCAGCCGTTGTGGCAACGCCGTTAGTCCGTAGAGCTGAGTCCAGGTCAGGATCCGTTCGCCGTCTGGCTTGGCCTCAGGCAGCTCACGAGGGTGAGCACCTGTTGCAACCAAGATCATGTCAGCGGCAAAGGACAGTTGCCCGTCTGCAGTCTCGGCGATTACTTGATCGGGTCCATCCAGGTGGGCTTTCCCGATGACAAGGTTGACGTTTTCTCGTTGTACGCGCTCGGTGATGTCGCAGGACTGGCTCTCGGCAAGATCAACTACTCGCCGGTTAACTGCGGCTAGGTCTACCCGAACGCCGCCGTTGACTTCAGCTTGATCATGAAGTCCGAACCGGAGTCCGAGATCGGCAGACTGGCGCACGTCAGTCATGACTTCGGCCGTAGCGATCAAGGTTTTCGAGGGCACGCAGTCGGTGAGAACGGCAGAGCCACCGAGTCCATCGTTCTCAATCAGCGTGACCTCGCCACCCAGCTGACTACCGACGAGTGCTGCCTCATAACCGCCGGGGCCTCCGCCGATAATCACCACACGGGTCATTTCGGCATTCTTCCATCTCGCTGCGAAGGCCTCGACCAAGATAGCCTCGCTGCTGTGCTGTACGCGGCGTACGGAAGCAATCTTGATCCAACCCAAATGGCTGGCCGCTGCCCCCATTCGCCGCAGCGTGGCACGGGATGGGCTGTGGGATGGCGCATCACCTTCGGGGGCGAGGGCTGGGACGGGGCACTACCGACCCTGGCGGAGGAACCCGGGGGACAGGTCTTCGTCGCGCTGTACGAGGTGACGGCTGGTGACGAAGGCGCTCTTGATCAGTGGGAAAGCGCTGATACCGGGCTGTATCGCAAGCTCAAGGTGCGGGTGGCGACGCTTGACGGCGAGGTGACTGCCTGGGTGTACGTGTTGAACGACTTTGAGGGCGGGATTCCGAGTGCTCGAACGATCGGCATCCTTGCCGACGCGGCCGAGGCGGCCGGGGCTCCCACGGATTACGTGGCCGAGCTACGTTCGCGTCCTTGCGTCAGCGGCTGGTGAAACCGGATTTTGACGCCGGGCCAACGCCAGATTGAAGATCAGACCAGCCGCCCAACCCAGAAGACCTCTAAGACGACATCGTGATCGTCGATGACGATCCTTTTGGTACGCGCCAGCTTGATCATGATAGTGCGCGGTGCATCCGATACACAGCGAGCGTATATGAGGCGGTGATCGCCAGTTGTCGTCCCATCCGCACGCCGAAGCCCTGGTTCAATCTTGGGACCGTCTACGGTCATCGCCGCAAAAGCCGCGGTCAACATGACGCGTACGACGACGGTGTCAACGTCGCAACGGACCGCGACGCGCCGTTGAATTCCGCAGGTGGTTCAAGCGCAGCTAAGGCCAGTGGTCCGACAACGGCTGACTAGAGTGCCACCATGCCCACTGATGGCTTGCCATCCGACCATTACCCGCTCGCGAAGGTCGCTGCATCAGCGATCCTTAAACGATTCGAGATCGCACAGCTCGATGTCGCCTTCGTGCTGGGATCCGGCTGGTCGGCCGCTGCTGATGATCTTGGTCAACCTCTGGGTAGCTGCGAGTTGGCAGAACTACCGGGATTCGCAAAGCCGACGGTCATTGGTCACGGCGGTGCGCTCCGGCTCGCCTCGACGCCGTCGGGCAGGATGGCGGCGATCTTCACGGGGCGTACCCACCTGTACGAGGGCCACGGGATCGACCAAGTGGCGCACGGAGTTCGCACGGCCGTCTGTGCGGGCGCCAAGGTCATCGTGCTGACCAACGGGTGCGGCGGCCTTAACCCGGAATGGTTACCCGGCACCACGGTCCTGATCCGCGACTACATCAATCTGACGGGCAGCTCTCCGCTAAGCGGTGCGCGGTTCATTGACATGTCGATGCCCTACTCGGCGCGATTGCGTGATCTTGCTCGTTCGGTGGATCCCGACCTGCCGGAGGGGGTTTACGTCCAATTCCGCGGGCCCCAGTTCGAGACTCCGGCGGAGGTTCGGATGGCCGGCACGCTCGGCGGCGACCTGGTCGGGATGTCAACCACGCTCGAAACCATCGCGGCCCGCGAGCTGGGCGCAGAGGTACTCGGCATCTCTCTTGTCACCAACCTGGCGGCAGGTATCTCGCAGCAACCGCTGAGCCATCAAGAAGTGCTGGAAGCCGGCCGAGAAGCGGCCCCGCGTTTGCGGCGACTGCTCGCCGGAATTGCGGCGGTCCTGTGACATCGAGCGCAGCAGCGACCCTCTCTGAAGAACGTGCCCGCGCGATTGCCAACTGGACCGAGCAAGACCCCGACCCGCAGACTCGGCGGCAGGTGGAGGATCTGCTTGCAGCTGCTGACGCTGGCGACGCCGCCGCGATAATAGAGCTGGTTGACGCCTTCTCCGGGAGGCTCGAGTTCGGGACGGCTGGGCTACGCGGCGCACTGGGTGCCGGACCGAATCGCATGAATCGGGTTGTCGTCGGACAGGCGGCCGCCGGGCTCGCCACCTACCTTCTTGATCATGGCTTCGCCGGCGGCACGGTGATCATCGGCTTCGATGCCCGGCACAACTCTGATGTTTTCGCTCGAGACACCGCGGAGATCATCTCTGGTGCGGGATTTCGGGCGATGATCACACCAGGACCACTGCCGACACCGGTAGTGGCCTTCGGAATCCGCCATTTCGGCTGTGTGGCCGGCGTGGTCATCACTGCGTCGCACAATCCGCCTCAGGACAATGGCTACAAGGTCTTTCTCGGCGATGGCTCGCAGATCGCACCGCCAGCTGATGTGGAGATCTCCTCGAGAATTGACGAGGTCGCCAAGCACAGCCTGTACGACGTGCCGCGCTCCGATTCCTATTCGGTTCTCGGGGATGAGTTGGTCGCCGCCTATGTCAATCGCCTGACTGCCCTGGTGCCACCTGATGCGCCGCGCGAACTGCACTGGGTTTACACCCCACTGCACGGGGTGGGTGGCTCGCTGGTCGAGCGGGCAGTGGCGGCTTGCCGGTTTCTGCCCGCCTATGTCGTAACCGAGCAGGCCAATCCCGATCCAAGCTTCCCAACGGTGGCGTTTCCTAATCCAGAAGAGCCCGGGGCCATCGACTTAGCTCTCAGGAGTGCGCAGCAGACCAGTGCGGATCTGGTGATCGCCAACGATCCTGATGCTGACCGCTGTGCCATCGCCGCCGTCATCGACAAGCAGTGGCGAATGCTGCGCGGTGACGAACTCGGTGTGCTGCTTGGCGAGGACGCGTTGCGGCGAGGTGTCCGCGGCACGTACGCCTGCTCAATCGTCTCCAGCTCCCTGCTTTCGGTCATTGCCTCGGCGTACGGTCAGCCCTTCGTCTACACCTTGACCGGATTCAAGTGGATCGGACGCGTGCCAGGCCTGGCGTACGGCTATGAAGAAGCCATTGGCTACTGCGTCGATCCTGAGGCCGTGCGTGACAAAGATGGGATATCTGCGCTAATTCGGGTGCTGACCCTCGCTGCCGACCTGAAGGCCGAGGGACTGAGCGTCGCAGATCGACTGGATGAGATCGCACATCGCTACGGGGTCTATGAGACCGATCAGATGTCGGTACGCGTCCAGGATCTCAAGATCATTGGGGCGGCCATGGCCAGGCTTCGGGCACATCCGCCACGGATGCTTGCCGGGCAGCGCCTCTCGATAGCTGACCTCGCTCAGGGAAATGACGAATTGCCACCCAGCGATGCGGTCCTGATCACTGGCGAAACGATCAAGGTCGTAGTGCGGCCTTCCGGGACTGAGCCGAAACTCAAGTGCTACCTCGAGGCACATTTGTCTATCTCCGAGAGCCTGAACCTCTCCACCGCGCGGGCGAAGGCGCGCACGATTCTGAAGACAATCCGGTCGGAAATGTCGGCAGCCCTGGGCCTCGATCCGGCCGCCGTGCGCTGAACGTCGCCGCAGACGCGCCGTTGCCCCCTCATGAGGCGGGAATCAGTCGCCATATTGGTTGAAAATTCGCTCACATGCGTTAGAATCTGTGGCACCTGTGTGGGGGTCACATGGATTTTTTTTGCTCGGGGGAAGGAGACTCCATGGCCGAACAAACGCATCTCCAGCCGTCAGAGGTGCGGGAGG
>DATDKX010000394.1:0-2331 GCA_036519615.1 Propionibacteriaceae bacterium | reverse complement strand
CGTCATCCGAAGGTCACGATAATCAGTGCGACGATTCCGACGGCGGCCACGATGGCTGTCAGTACCAGCAGCAAGGGCGAAGACGGCAGTGGTTCATTGAGCCGCATGGCTCGCTCATTAGCCATCCACCTCCGGAATGCGCCGAGTCCGCAGGCCAGTCCGCAGATGATGAGCACAGCCGAAGCCAGCCGGATCTCCAGGCCGAGACGGTCGCTCCAGCGAGCGACGGCTGCGATCGCTACGCCAGCGGCCAGAAAACCGAGGCCCGTTCGGATCCAGGCCAGGAAGGTGCGCTCGTTCGCAAAGGTGAATCGTGGATCGGGATCCGAGCCTGCCCCGTACACGCGCCGCGGCCAGCGACGGTCCCAGCCACGGCCAGGTTGCTGGGTCGGCGCGGTCACACTCGCGATGCTAGTGCCGATCGTCTTTGCCGTCGTCGGTCAAATGTCCCCGGCTGGCCAAGCACCACCGAGATGAGGATGATGAGGGCGCCGAAAAGCTGCCAAGCATTGAGGCGCTGATCAAGTACGACCCAGCCCAGCAGTGCTGCCGTGACCGGATTGAGCAGAGTTAGAAAAGTCACCGCGCTTGCCGACAGCCGCTGCAAACCCCAGAACCAGAGCGCGTACGCGACAATCCCGCTGATCAACACCAGATAGATCAGTCCGCCGATATTGCGCGCGGTGAGATGATCAGGCAGTCCTTCGATCAGCAATGTGACAGGCAGCAATGTGAGGCCGGCGAACAGAAAAATCCAGCCGGTGACACCAATGGCGGTCATTCCTTCGGGCTCGCCCCAGCGCTTGGTGAGCACGGTGGCGACACTGAACATGATCGCGGCACCGGCCATGGCTATTAGGCCGACGACATCGAGCCGAGCATCCGACCGCAGCACCAGCAAGGCGACGCCCGCTGCGCCCAAGATCCCGGCAATGATCTGAATGCCACGAACCCGAGCACCCAGCAGGGGCACAGAGATCACCACGACGAGCAGCGGGCTCAAGGAGTTGATCACTGCCGCGACCCCACCCGGGAGCCGATAGGCCGCAATGAAGAGCAGTGGGAAGAGCCCGGAAGCATAAAGCACCGAAAGGACGAAGAAGCGAGCCATCCAGCGACGCGGCGGAATCGGGCTGCCGATGATCAACACTAGGCCGGTGGGTAACGAGCGCATTAGGCCAGCTAGCAACGGCCGGCCGGGTGGCAGGAATTCAGTGGTCAGCAGGTAGGTGGTTCCAAAGATGATCGGCGTCAGTGCCGCAAGGTATCCCCAACCGCCGGTGTGGCGGTCGACCGATGCTCTCGGCGTCACCGCACTCTCGGCCGTCATGCGGATTCTTGTTTCTTCTCCGCGGCGACAACCAGATGACTTGATGTCTCGCTGCTAATCCAGCGTTCGCAGTGGCCCAGCTGGTCGGGCCCAAGGTATCCCGATTGTCGATCAGATCGATCGATAATCACCGCCTGGCAAGCGGCTGCAACGGTGTTGAGACACGTATCGTTACAGATCACGGCCAGCAGCCTCATGGTCTGCCTAATCGCATTCACCTCCAGCGTCGCCAGCACCTCACCGGCAATAGCGGGCGCAGCCACGACGAGTGGTGTCTTACTCAAGATCAACTTTTCAAGTGCGCCGAGCAGCTCGCGGAAGGTTTGGATAGGGTCACCACAGACCAGCACAGCGGGCCGCTCAAGCACCGCCCAGCCGGAGTTGGCGTCGGTAATGAAGTCTCGCGAGGCGTACCCGACATCCACCGTGACGGTGTTCGGATCAGCAAGCTGCCGGCTAATGGCCAGGCGCTCGGCTTCACTCAGATCGCTGGGCTGGGCATTCTCGGGTCGGCGTCGGGCCTGAAGATCGGACAGGTAATGCGGCGCCGGAGCATCCGGCGTGAAGTGGGGGATGGTTCGCTTCGGCGGAGCAAGCATCTCGGCGGCTCGGCGCTTGTTGAGCCGGCGGTCCCATAGCGCACCGAAGATGATCGCAGCGAGTCCCGCAACGATCAGCACGATGAGACCGATGCTCCACGGATCCACCTGTTCAGCGTGCCACACGGCCGCATTGTGGCCTGGTGCCCGCTGCTCCCCTACAAATTTCCGACCAATGCGGGGGCTTTGAAGCCTCAATCCCGAGTTCCGGTATCGAAAGTCCGCAATGGTCGGAAATTCGACAACCAGGAGCGGCAGCGACGGTTCTGGAAAAATAGGCCGTGATGCCGTACGAGAGCTGGATAGACCGTCAGATCCGCGAGGCGATCGAGCGCGGAGAGTTCGACAACCTGCCTGGGCAAGGCAAGCCGATCAAGGGTCTGAACGGCCGCGACGACGAGA
>DATDKX010000393.1:0-9486 GCA_036519615.1 Propionibacteriaceae bacterium | reverse complement strand
CGGCACTGACGGCGACTACCAGCGCGTCGAGTGGTTCCACTGCGCTTGCTGCCCTCCAAACGTGATGCGGACCCTAGCCTCGTTGCAGCATTACGTGCTGCTCAGCAGCGAGGCCCGCGCCGTGCTGCACCAGTACATGACCGGCCGGTACGCCGCCAGCGTGGCCGGCGGTGAAGTCTGGATGGAGGTAACCACCGACTACCCCTGGGACGGCACCGTCACTATCCAGGTAGCTGAAGCGCCGGCTGGCCGGTGGGAGCTGGCTCTGCGGGTGCCACACTGGGCTGAACAGCCGACGTTGAGCGTCAACGGCGCCACAGTGGACGGCGGACTTACCGACGGCTGGTGGGTGGTGGGCCGGGAGTGGCAAGACGGCGACGAAGTGGTCCTGGTGCTGCCGCTGGAGCCGCGGTTCACGGTAGCGGACCAGCGGCTGGACGCAGCCCGGTGCGCCGTCGCAGTCGAGTACGGGCCCCTGGTCTATTGCCTTGAGGCGGTTGACAATCCCGGACACCGGCTGGACGACCTCACCGTCGATACCGCTGTCGCGCCCGAGGTGGTGCCCGCGGACGGGACGCTGGGCGGCGTCGCGATCATTCGGACCGCGGGCCGTGTCCGGCGCCGGGCTGGCACCTCATGGTGGCCTTACCATCTAGCTGGTGGGGAAGCCGGAGACGAGCCCGGGGAGTCGGTCCCGCTGACCGCGGTGCCCTACTTCACCTGGGGAAACCGCGAGCCGGGCGCAATGCGGGTCTGGGTGCCTACCGCCTAGCCGGTTTAAGTTTGGGGCATGAGCGACACGGTGACGGACTCACGCGACGCCATTGTCAAGGGCCACACCGCACTCGGGATCGAACTGGGCTCCACCAGGATCAAGGCGGTGTTGGCTGGACCGGATCACGCGCCGCTTGCCGTCGGCAATCATGACTGGGAGAACAAGTTCGTCAACCGGATCTGGACCTACTCGTTGGACGCAACCTGGACCGGGCTCCAACAGTGTTACGCGGACTTGGCCGCCGACGTGCAGCAACGCTATGACGTCGAGCTGACCTCAGTGGGGGTCCTTGGCGTGTCGGCCATGATGCACGGCTATCTCGCTTTCGACGCCGCCGGGGAGCTGTTGACACCGTTTCGGACCTGGCGCAACACCTACACCAGCGAGGCGGCCGAGCGTCTGAGCACAGAGTTTGGCCACAACATCCCGCATCGGTGGAGCATCGCTCACCTCTATCACGCAATCCTCAACGGTGAGGATCATGTCGCCGGCATCAGACACATCACCACTCTGGCCGGCTACGTGCACTGGCAGCTCACCGGCGAGAAGGTACTGGGCATCGGTGATGCCAGTGGCATGTTCCCGATTGACACTGCCACCGGCACTTACGACGCGGCGATGCTGGCCCGGTTCGATCAACTCGCCGCCGAGGCCGGCGTCCATCTGACATTGGCCGACCTGCTGCCTGAAATCCGACGGGCCGGGGAGGCTGGGGGCACTCTTACCGAGTCGGGCGCGGGGCTGCTCGACGTGACTGGTCGGCTGCGTCCAGGCACCCTAATGTGCCCTCCCGAGGGCGATGCCGGGACCGGCATGGTGGCCACCAACTCGGTGGCGCCACGCACGGGGAACGTCAGCGCCGGCACCAGCATCTTCGCGATGGTGGTGCTCGATCGCGAGCTCAGCCGCGTGCATAGGGAGCTGGACCTGGTCACCACACCGGCCGGCGACCTGGTCGCGATGGTGCACTGCAACAACGGCGCCAGCGAGCTGAACGCCTGGGTCGGTCTGTTCGCGGAGTTCGCCCAGGCAATTGGCGTCGAAACGGACACCTCCACAATCTTCGCGACACTGTTCACTATGGCGCTGAACGGTGCACCCGATTGCGGCGGGCTGATGTCGTACAACTATCTCTCCGGAGAGCCGATCACCGGGCTGCACGAAGGACGACCGCTGTTCCTCCGCTCTCCCGACAGCACCTTCAATCTGGCCAACTTCATGCGTACGCACCTGTTCGCCTCACTCGCCACCCTGCGGATCGGGATGGATGTGCTGCTGAAGGACGAGGGCGTACGGCTGGACCGGATGTTCGCGCACGGCGGACTCTTCAAGACTGAAGGCGTGGCTCAAAGCTTCCTGGCCGCTGCGATGGACGCCCCCGTCTCGGTCGGCGACGTCGCCTCTGAGGGCGGCGCCTGGGGGATGGCGCTGCTCGCCGCCTTCCTCACTCACAACACGCCCGCACAGAGCCTTGCCGACTACCTGAACACCGAAGTGTTTGCCCGCGCCAACCTGCAAACAACCGATCCCGATCCTGCTGTCGTGGCCGGGTTCGAAACCTTCATGCAGCGATTCGTCACCGCGCTGCCGGTGGAACGCGCGGCTGTCGAATACACCTGACCGCCGCTGGTGCGATTGCCTGCTTCTACGTTTGCATCGCCTGCGCCTGCTGCGTTACCCGGCCATCACCCGAATGTCCCACGGGCCGAGCTCAAGGTCGCTGATCGGGTTACCACCATTGGCAAGCACATCAGTCATGTCGCGCGGAAGAGTGACCCGGGCCGACGTCCAGCTCCAGTTATGGACCACGTGGATCCGCTCGCCAGCTGAATTCGTGGCCGAGTAAACAGTCACCGACTCCGGGAGTACGCCCCACTTCTCGGTCTGCGGCGGCGAGGCAAACCATCGGACAAGATCAGCGGCGAAGGCCGGGTTCGGTACGGTGCCGACGGTGGTGATCCGACCCTCGCCGTGCTCGCTGGAGACGATGGCGGGGAATCTGCCGAAGTGCGGGTGTTTATAGCTGACGATGACCTTGGCCCCGTCGCTGATGAGCATGTCGATCCAGGCCATGGCCGCAGCACCTTCTGACAGGTTGATCTCGTCCGTTTCGGCAACCACCGGCAGCGGTTCGGTGAGGTTAGAGAATTCCTGGTAGCGGACTCCTGCGACCTTTGCGAGGTGTGCCGGTTTGACCTCGAGCCGAGCGCGACCCTCCTCGTCGCCGTACGCCGTTCGCGGACCGATCACCAGGTGTCCGCCGGCGGCCGCGTAATCCTGCAGCCACGCCAGGAGGTCGTCATCGGCGACCAGCAGACCAGCCACCACCAAGACGGGCAACTCGCCGGCCAGGGTGGCCGGCTCGAGAAGCCGGCTGCCGCCGGGGGAGATGATCTGGATGTCGTGGATGAGTCGCGCCGGCACTCTGGCATCGAAGGTGCCCCGGTAGAAGGCTTCGAGGATCCGGTGGTACGACCGCTGATCGAGGTCCGAGAGCGACGAGACAGTGGTCGCGCCAGGCTTGGGGAAGGCCGCCTGGAAGGTCAAACCCCACTTCGATCGAGTTGAGTACAACAGACCGATCTGGGCGTCCGGGCGTAGCCCAACCACGCGAGAGCCAGCCGTCCGAAGCTCGGCGCCCAGACGGCTCAGCTCCGCGTACACGCGGCCCGGCTGCTGGTCATGCGGGAGGATGCCGATCCAGTACGTTTCGGTGCCGAAGTGGTTGGTGTGCCAGTGCCAGTACTCGATCATCTCGGCGCCGCGAGCGATGAATGCCCAAGCTGCCTGCCGCCATTGGCCGTCGAAAGCGGGAAAGTTGTACGAAGGTCCGCCGATCGCACCGGCATTGGTCTCGGTGATCAGAAACGGAGCCTGCTTGGAGGCGTGCATCCGGTCCGCTGAGAAGAAAAGGCTCCAGGCCCCTGAGGTTGTCCAGGCTTGAGCGGCCACGCCGGTGTCAGGTACGGCAAGGGCGTCCTGCATGGCGTAGTACGGATTGCCGGCGGTCACATCGAGGGCGGCGGTCAGATTCGCGTCGTCCACCGTCGGCCGCTCGTAGGAGAGGCACGTCGTAACGAATTGGTCGTCCCGGGTGTACTCGCGGACGATGTCCGCCTGCCAGGCGATGAACTCAGTGGTCAGCTTCGCTTGGAAAGTACGCCAGGCAAGATCGTATTGGGGTTGCCAGTTGCCGTCCGGAGTCCATAAATCTGCCCAGGTAGAGAGCTTGTGGGACCAATAGACCAAGCCCCACGCCTCGTTAAGCGCTTCCACTGTGCCGTAGCTATGACGCAACTCGTCGACGAAGCGTTGGAATACCCCGTGATTGTGAAAGAGCAGCATCCCGGGTTCGTTGTCGACCTGGTAGCCGATGATGGCGGGGTGGTTGGCGTAACGGGAGATGATCTTGCGGATCACCCGTTCGGCATAGAACTTGAACGCCGGATGGGTGTAGTCGATCTCTTGCCGGCCGCCCCACGGCATTCGCTGCCCCGTTGCGGTTTCGGCGGCGATCTCCGGGTAGCGACGCGCCAGCCAGGGCGGCGCCGCGTACGTCGGCGTACCGAGAATGACGCTTATGTCGCGCTCCCGGGCGCCATCGAGTACCGGCGCGATCCAATCAAGATCGAACTGTCCTTCCTCCGGTTCCCAGGTGGTCCACACCGACTCACCGACCCTGATGACTGAGAAGCTGGCCTCGGCCATCAGGTCCAGGTCGGTGTCGAGTCGGGGGCTCGGCTGGTACTCGTGGTAATACGCGGCGCCGAAGAGCACCTGCTTCCGCGGTGGAACCACTGTGTCACCCTTTCCGAGCAATCAGGCCTTGACCCCGCCGGTGGCCAGGCCGGATTGCCAATAGCGCTGGAGGAACAGGAAGGCCACCACCAACGGGATGATCGATAGCAGCGAGCCGGTGATCACTATGGAGAACAGCGCTTGGGCACCCCCTCCTGCGGCGGCGGTCGACTGCCACAACGCGAGCCCGACCGTGAGCGGAAACTTGTCCGCCGAGTTGAGCATGATCAACGGCAGGAAGTAGTTGTTCCACGTCGCTACCAGCGAGAAGAGCAACACGGTGATCGAACCCGGCAGCAACAGCCGCAATGCAACGGTGAAGAAGATCCGTAGCTCACCCACGCCGTCGACCCGCGCTGCCTCGATGAGCGCGCTGTCCACGGCGTCGGCCGCGTAAACCCGCATCAAGAACACACCAAATGGGGTGGCTAGCGAAGGCAAGATGATGGCCAAGTAGGTGTCGGTTAGGCCGGCGCGGGCGAACAGCAGGTATGTCGGCACCGTCAGGGCAGCGATTGGAATCATGATCGCCCCGAGGGTGATGGCGAACAACGCAGTCTTACCGGGAAAGTCGTACTTAGCGAACCCATAACCGGCAGCCGTCGAAAGGAACGAGGCGCCAACAGCACTCACGACGGCGTAGATCGCCGAGTTAATCGCCCAGTAAATGAAGACGCCGTTCTGGAAGGTCAGCACAGCCTTGATGTTCTCGAACAGGTTGAAGTTCGCGAACCACAACCCGAACGTGCTGAACAGGTCGGCGTTGGACTTGGTGGAGGCGACCACCAGCCAGAACAGCGGAAGGAGAAAGTAGCCGACGCAGATCAGCACAAAGACGGTCAGCAACCAGCTTGTCGGTTTGCGCGCCGCACGGCGTTGCGCCTGTGCTACCTCATCTCGATCGCTCCGTACAAGAACTGGGAGACCTTCTGCAATGACGGCCGGACGATGACTGGCGGGGGTTGTGTCAGTCATAAGCCGCGATCCCTCCGTTGGGTAGACAGCTGGACGATGTAGGAAACGATCATGATCACGATGCCGAGCAAGAACGCCAATGCGGCTGCATAGTTGGCGTCCTGATTGACGAACGCGACGTTGTAGGCATAAAGGTTGGGCGACCAGGCGGTGCCGATCACGTTCGGTGCCAACGTGAACATCAGCTTCGGTTCGGTGAACAGTTGGAATGTGCCGATGACCGAGAAGATGACCGTCAGCAGCAGCGCGGGTCGGACCGCGGGGATCTTGATCGACCAGGCGATCCGCGGCTCCGAGGCGCCGTCAACGCGCGCCGCCTCATAGAGCTCGCTGGAAAGCGACCGAAGCGCCGCATAGATGATGATCATGTTGTAGCCGATGAATGACCAGTTCACGATGTTCATGATCGAGAACAGCATGCCGGTCTGGGTGAGGAACGGCGGCGCCCCGAGTCCGAGTGCATTGCTGATCTGGGCGAACGGCCCGAAGTCAGGGCCGTAAAGATAGCCCCACATCAAAGTCGCAACGACCCCCGGAACCGCGTACGGCACGAAGATCGCCAACCGGCTGAACCTCGCCAGCTTCATCATTCCGCTGTCCAAGGCGAGAGCGAAGAACAAGGCCAAGGCGATCATGAACGGCACTTGGATGACCAGGAAGATTGCCATCCGGCCCACGCCAGTCAAGAACAGTGGATCGGTGAGGGCGCGGATGTAGTTCTCCGCACCGGCAAAGCTGGTGCCGCCGATCAGACGCTTTCGGTAGAGCGAGAGATACCCGGCATAGACCAGGGGCACAATGACCATGGCGACGAAGACGATGAAGAACGGCAAGACCAGCGCGTAGGCCGCACCGTACTGCCGACGCTTGGCCGCCGTGAGGCGCGAGCGGCGCGGCAGCGACGTGGTGGGTGCTGGCTCGGCATCCACGAGAGTAGACATTGAGCCCCCTTTCGGGCAGTTGCGCTTGGCGCCCGGGATGGAGTGCCAGGCGCCAAACGAGAGGTCAGGCGACCGTGAAACCCTGGTCTTTGGCGTACTTGGCGCAGGCGTCCTGCCATGCCTGCAAGCCGGCGACGGCGTCGGTTTTGTTGGCGAACGCCTTGCCGAGGGTCTCCTGGAAGTTCGAGTACACGTAGTCCATGAATGGCAGCCACTGGAAGTCGGAGCCAACCGTCTTGGAGATCTGCGCGAACTTCTCATTGACCTTCTGGCCGCCGTAGAACTTCGACTCCTGGCCGGTGAAGCTGGGATCCTCGAGAATCTCGTTCATCGATGGGAAGAGGAACTGTTCGTTGGCCATTTTCAGCGCCGATTCCTTGTCGGTGTTGATGAACAAGGCGAGCTGAGAGGCAGCGATCGGGTTCTTGCTGAGCTTGAGTACGGCGTCGGTAGAGCCACCCCAGTTGCTGGAGACCGGCTTACTCGGATCCCATTGCGGCAGGTCGGTCGCTCGCCACTTCCCGGAGGTCTTGGCTGCCGCTCCCTGCAGAAACACCGGTCCCCAGGCCGCGATGGGAAGGGTGGCCCATTTGCCGTTAGCCAGGCCCTGGTACCAGGAGTCGTTGAAGTCGGTGTCGTTGGAGGCGACGCCGCTGGTCACCAGATCGCCCCAGTACTTGACGACATTTTTGGCCTGGTCGTTGGCCAGATCGACCTTGACTGTTTGCTTGCCGTCGAAGCTGAAGGGTCGTACGCCGGCCTGCCACAGATAGGCGACCATCTGGCCAGCTTGGCTTGGGGCGACATTCACCAGGTAGCTCTTCGGGTTCTTGGAGTGATAGGTCTGAGCCGCGGCAGCGAAATCGTCATAGGTCTTCGGGGGCTCGACCCCCGCCGCCTGGAGCAGGTCCTGGCGGTAGAGCAGACCCATCGGACCCGTGTCCTGGGGAACTGCCCATATCCCACCGTTGGTGTTGACCTGGGACCATACCCACCCCGGATAAGAATCCTTCAGCGTCGCCGGTGCATAAGGCGTGAGATCAAGGAGACTCCCGTCCCCCAACGTGAAGGAGTTGATGAACTGGAATTCGACCTGGGCGACATCCGGAGCGCCCTGGCCGGCCTGGATCGCGGTCCGCAGCTTCTGATAGTGCGGGGCGCCCTGGCCAACGTTGACTACGTTTACCTTGATCTTCGGGTATTTCGTGGTGAACAGCTTGACCTCGTTCTGGATGTTGGGCACCCATGTCCAGAACGTCAACGTGGTCTCGGTGTCCATGGCCTTGTCGATGTCGGACTGAGGGACCGTCGAAGGGGACGGGGGAGCGGCGGCGGGGGCTGAACCTCCATCGGAGCTGCACGCGGCGAGGAACCACGCGCTCGAAGCAGCGGCAGCGGTTGAGATCAAGAACTTGCGCCGGCTGATTTGGTTAGCAGACATCACTGTCCTTTCGTTCATCTGGGTGGTGTGGGACTCTTGGCAAGTTCGGCATGGCGAATCCGAGTTTGGGTTCGTCTCGGTGGAGCTGGGCCAGACGTCTTGCGGATGATGAGCTCTGTGCCGGGCAGGGTGACCGGCTCGCCGGGTGGCTCGCCCCCTTCGATCATGCGCAGTAGCTCGGCAAGGATGCGCTGTGCCGCTCTGTCTGCGTCGATGCGGACTGTGGTCAACGGCACCATCTGGAACTCCGCCTCGGGAACATCGTCAAACCCGGCGACCGAGACATCGCCGGGGATTTCCCGTCCGGCCTCGTGGAATGCCCGAAGGATCCCCATCGCCATTTGGTCGTTGGCAGCGAAGATCGCGGTGACATCGTCACGCGGCGCGAGCTTGCGGCCCTGTTCGTAGCCCGATGCGGCTGACCAGTCCCCATAGAGCACGCGCGGCACACGCGCACCTGCGTCGCGGAGAGCTGATCGCCACCCAACGAGCCGTTTCTGCGCCGCATCCCAGTCGCGCGGCCCTGCCACGTGCCAAACCGTGTTATGCCCGAGTTTAAGGAGGTAGATGGTGAGCTCGTGACAGACTTCTTGCTGATCAATGTCCACCACAGCTTGCCGCGGAACACCGGCGATCCAGCCGGCGCTCGTTACTACAGGTAATCCGGCAAGCTGTCCGGGATCGATGTCGATCAGGTGGGTCGGCACCTCCACGACCAAACCCTCCACACCGCGGTTCAGCAGGGTGTCGATGCCCTCGGCGACGCTGCGCGCAGACAGATCCGGCACCGAGACGAGTGCCAGCGCGTAGCCCAGGCGCCGTGCCTCGTGCTCGAGAGTAAAGACTCGACGCGACGGGCCGAAGAAGCGAGTTCCCAACGCCAGCACACCAATGGTGTGGCTGCGCTCCCGTCGCAATATTTGAGCCGCAGCATTCGGGCGGTAACCCAGTTGTTCAATGGCTTGATTCACCTTGTCGCGCACGTGAGGACGCACATGAGGTGATCTGTTGACGACGCGCGACACCGTTTTCTGTGACACGCCGGCAGCACGGGCAACGTCAAGCATTACGACGCCGCGGGAAGTTCCGCGCGATGACTCTTCCGATGCGTTCATGCCATTTCATTGACTACGTAGTCAGGCGGATGACTACGTAGTAACCGGGTGCAGAACGGTTTGTCAAGGTGTGTTGATTGTGATGGCTGGCAGCTCCGGGCGGATGGTCACCGACTTCGACGTGGGAGCTGGAAAGCTCAAGTCGTGTTTCCGACAGGCTGGTCCGATTGCCATCCGCCTCCTCGGCCAGACGAGCGCGATGGCGCCGCAGCAGTTCAACCAGTTCTGGGGTCAGGAAGAGGGTTCGGCGTGAGCGGGCGGTCTTGCTCGCCGATCCCGCCGACGGCGTGCGGGTGGGGAGTGGGTTTTCATGGTCCTCGTCTGTGGTGTCGCGCTCAGGCGAACAGCTCGCCGAGCAACTCGGGGCCGATGGCGATGGGGGCGGGGCGGTAGGCGGGTGGCTGCGTGCCCATCAGCTCGCGCACCAGGAAGTCCCAGCAG
>DATDKX010000392.1:0-2640 GCA_036519615.1 Propionibacteriaceae bacterium | reverse complement strand
GAGCCGCGCACTACTCTCGAGCCCTGCGCAAACAACGGCTGCTGTCGCGAGTGTTAGCCGTTTTTCCTTGACTTCCCAGTAGTCGGCGGAAGCGGAAGGCAATGCCGATGGCGTCGAGATTGATCTCAGTGCTGTTTCAGTGCTGCGATCAATGAGTCTCTGATGTCGTTCCAAGAACGCCGTACGGTCGGCGGGGCTCAGTTCGGCAGCCACTTGATCAGTCGCCCATAGCGCCCAGCCGATCCCATCGAGCTCGATGCCACGATCATCGGGCACACCGCTGCTATCGGGCAGGTAGCGAGCCTGGAACAATCCCGACTCGGGCTGCACCTGCTGCAGGAAGCCGACAATGCGTTCGGCGTCGGCGTAGTGCCCGGTACGAGCCAGCGCTGACGCAACCAGCGCAGAATCGCGCGGCCATACGTAGCGCCACGGTTGACTCCATCCCGCAACTGGCACGCCGTACGGGCGACTCAACACATGAAGATCAAGAAGCGCGACGGCCACCATGTCACTGTCGAGTCCTGCCACCCTCGGAACGGTTCCTTCGGCGAGCCAGGCGGCTTGCTCACGAGCAAGATCGAGACTGTCCGGCATTCCGGCAAGCACCCTGCTGCCGGGAACGAGGACATCGGCGGCAGCTACCTCGACAAGGCCGCCGCCCGGTCCCACGGCAACGGCGACTGCATCCAGCGGGAGCGTGGTCACCCGGTTCCGATGTGCCAGCAGACCCGACGAACCGATCATGGCAATGACGAGCAGGCACAAGAGCGCTACCAGCTGGCGACGCTTGCGCTCGCTTGGCAGCGCCGGCCCCAGCGTTAGCACTGCCATGTGGAGAGCCTATTCCTCAGGGTGGGTAGAGTCCTCACGGCGGAACGTCCGCAAGCTTTGCAAGGAGAGAACATGGCTGCGCCGAGTCCTGGCTATTCGATCACCGTCCGCGTTGAGGCGCCGACCGACGCCGCGGCCACCGCTCGACTTTCGAGTGTCGTGGCGGAAGCGGGCGGCGCGATCACTGCCCTCGATGTTGCCGAGTCGCACCCCAACATGCTTGTTGTCGACGTCAGCTGCAACGCCAGCGACGTCGAGCACTCGGAGGCGATCACCAAAGCGATTGCCGCACTCGAGGGCTTCAGCGTGCGGAAGGTATCCGACCGCACGTTCCTCCTTCACCTCGGCGGCAAGATCGAGGTAACGCCAAAGGTTCCGCTCATGCACCGCGATGATCTCTCCCGCGCCTACACACCAGGCGTCGCCCGGGTATCCATGGCGATCGCGGAGAACCCGGCCGACGCTCGCCGCTTGACGATCAAGCGAAACACTGTCGCAGTCGTGACCGACGGCTCGGCCGTGCTCGGCCTGGGCAATATCGGACCGGCGGCGGCACTGCCGGTGATGGAGGGCAAAGCCGCACTCTTCAAGCGATTCGCCGGCGTGGACGCCTGGCCGGTCTGCTTGGACACCCAGGATTCGGACAAGATCGTGGAAATCGTCAAGGCGATTGCGCCGGTGTACGGCGGGGTCAATTTAGAGGACATCTCCGCACCTCGCTGCTTTGAAATTGAGGAGCGGCTGCGCGCCGAGCTCGACATCCCGGTCTTCCATGATGATCAACACGGCACCGCGATTGTGGTGCTCGCGGCCTTGATCAACGCCCTTCGGGTTGTGAATAAGGACATCTCGCAGGTCCGGTTCGTGATCTCTGGTGTAGGTGCGGCTGGGTCGGCGATCATCCGGCTGCTGAAGCGCCAGGGTGCGACCATGATCATCGGCTGCGACAGCAAGGGAGCGGTGTACGACGCGCCCGAGGGATCCTCGGATATGAGACGTTGGCTGGTAGACAACACCAACTTCGAGAAGCGTACGGGCTCCTTGAAGGAGGTCCTGGTTGGTGCTGACGTTTTTATTGGGGTTTCGGCTCCGAACATTCTCGATGAGCAGGACATCGCCAACATGGCCGCCGATGCGATCGTGTTCGCGCTAGCAAACCCGATCCCGGAGGTGGATCCAACAGAGGCTCAACGGCACGCTGCCGTTGTCGCAACCGGCCGCAGCGACTTCCCCAATCAGATCAATAACGTGCTCGCCTTTCCGGGAGTCTTCCGCGGACTCCTCGACGGCGGCATACGCCATATTGACGACGAGATGTTGTCAGCGGCAGCCAATGCCATCGCCAACCGGGTCGCGGCCGACCAGCTGAACCCGAGCTACATCATTCCCAGCGTGTTTGACACCTCGGTTGCGCCAGCGGTCGCTGCTGCCGTACGGGAAGTTGGCGAGAGGGAGTCTGCGTCCTGAGCTGACTTGTCAGAACTAAGCAGTGCTCTAGCGCTGTTGGCGTCTGACAAGTCCGCATACGAATCTGCCCTTTTCTCCCTCAAAGCGGCGGCCGGCCCCGCGGTACCGGCCGCCTGCTCGGGGAATATGCTCGACTGGCAGAGTCAGCTTCGGCGGTGCCGACTAGTGCGGGAAGCTCGGGGGTTCAACCCGCACACGCCGCTGGGGGAGGCGGCGCTGACGCTGCCAATATCAAACATGTATTCGATTCTATGGATCGGCCGGCACGATGTCAACCACGCCTGCCGCCTCAGCCGCCATAACCTATTTGCCGTGTCAGGCCGGCAAGCGCGGCACACA
>DATDKX010000391.1:0-8793 GCA_036519615.1 Propionibacteriaceae bacterium | reverse complement strand
TCCGTTCTTGATCACACTGACAGAAAACGCCGAGCATGGCGGCCTGGTCCCGGGCAAGTTCTTGACTGAGATGGACCTGGAACCGACCGACAGTCAGCCGGAAGCCTCATGGAAGACCGTGCTGCTGGATGCTGCCACCGGCAAGCCGGTTGTTCCGAACGGTTCGATGGGCTTCCGCTATGCCGACTCCGGTGCGGGCCGCTGGAACCTGGATCTCGAGGGTGTGACGCCCGCCCTCTCGATTCGCGATGTCGATGACGACGAGGTCGCCCAGGTGCTGTTGCCTTGCTTCGAGGCGGCCGACGGATCGGGATCTGTGCTGCGTCGCGGTGTTCCGATCATGAGGATTGGCGACCACGTCGTGACCACGATCTTCGATCTGCTGCTCGCTCAGCATGGGGTAGCCCGTCCTGATCTCCCAGGCGAGTGGCCGACCGGCTACGACGACACGACGACGCCGTACACGCCGGCCTGGCAGGCGGAGATCACTAGCGTGCCGGCGGAGGCATGCATCCGGGTGGCCCGCGAATTCGCCAGCAACGCGGAGCAGTCCAACGGTCGGTCCATGATCATCATGGGAGCCGGGATCTGCCAATGGTTCCATGCCGATGCCACGTACCGATCGATCTTGAGCCTGTTGATGTTGACCGGCTGCATGGGCCGTAACGGCGGCGGCTGGGCGCACTACGTCGGTCAGGAGAAGTGCCGGCCGATCACCGGATGGATCTCGCTGGCCAACGCGCTCGACTGGTCGCGGCCGCCGCGGACCATGATCGGCACGGCCTATTGGTACATGCATACCGATCAATGGCGTTTCGACAGATACTCCGCCGACACGTTGGCCTCACCGCTGGCTGAAGGCCATCTGGCCGGCATGCATACCGCTGACACCGTGGCGCAGTCGGCGCGGCTGGGCTGGATGCCGTTCTACCCACAGTTCAACGTCAACCCTTTGGATCTAGCCGATCAGGCCCTGACGGCGGTGGAGGCCGGAGAGGCTCCAGACGCTGCCGCGTACGTCGCCACCGCGCTGGCGGCCGGAACGATCAAGATGTCGATCGAGGACGTCGATGCGCCGGAAAATTGGCCACGCACCCTGACACTGTGGCGCTCCAACCTGTTCGGCTCCTCCGCCAAAGGCAACGAGTATTTCCTCAAGTACCTGCTCGGGACACACTCCAACGTCATGGCCGAGGAGGGAGCCGCCGCCGTACGACCGCAGGACGTTGTATGGCAGGACAACGCACCGGAAGGCAAACTCGACCTGCTGCTGTCGGCTGACTTCCGGATGACGTCGACAACGTTGCTCTCCGACATCGTGCTGCCGGCTGCCACTTGGTATGAGAAGTACGACCTGTCGAGCACCGACATGCATCCGTTCGTGCATGCTTTCACGCCGGCGATAGACCCGCCGTGGGAGGCCAAGAGCGACTTCGACATGTTCCACCTCATCGCCCAGGAACTGTCACGCCAGGCCAGGAATCACCTCGGCACGAGACACGACCTGGTCGCCGTTCCGATGCAGCACGACACTCCCGGCGAAACCGCTCAACCGAATGGCGTGGTACGGGACTGGAAGCGTGGAGATGTCCTCGGCGTACCGGGCAAGACGATGCCGAGCTTGCAGATTGTCGAGCGCGACTACACCGCAATCGCTGACAAGTTGGCCGCTGTTGGGCCATTGGCGGACACTCTCGGCTTCACCGTGAAAAACGTCACTTATCGGCTCGAACATCAAACGGCCCAATTAGCTGCGTCCGGAGGAGTGATGCTGGGCGGCGCCGCGGATGGACGACCGGCCATGGACACCGATGCCAAGATGGCGGAGGCCATTCTCACCTTCTCTGGTACCACCAATGGCGAGCTGGCTGTACAGGGATTCCGGACCTTGGAGAGCCGTACCGGGGTCCACCTTGCTGATCTTGCGGAGGGGTCGGAGGAAAAACGGATCACCTTTGCGCAGACACAGCAAGCGCCGGTTCCGGTGATCACGTCGCCGGAGTGGTCGGGCTCGGAGACAGGTGGACGTCGTTACGCCCCGTTCACGGTCAACGTGGAACGCCTCAAGCCATGGCATACGCTGACCGGCCGGATGCATTTCTTCCTTGATCATGACTGGATGCGTGATCTTGGTGAGGCACTGCCGACCTACCGTCCGCCGCTGGACATGCACCGGCTCTTCGGCGAGCCGACCCTCGGTGCGGATGGGGCCAAGCAGGTCACGGTGCGCTACCTGACGCCGCACTCGAAGTGGTCGATCCACTCCGAGTATCAAGACAACCTGTTCATGTTGTCTTTGTCCCGCGGCGGACCGACAATCTGGCTCAGTCCAGCAGACGCCGCCGCGATCGGGGTTGCCGACAACGACTGGATGGAGTGCGTCAACGCCAACGGCGTGTTGGTCGGGCGTGCGATCGTCAGCCACCGCATGCCTGAGGGCGTCGTTTATGTTCACCACGCTCAGGAGCGGATCATCGACGTACCGAAGTCCGAGGCGACGGGTCGACGTGGTGGCATCCACAACTCGGTGACCCGCCTGCTGGTAAAGCCGAGCCACATGATCGGCGGATACGCCCAGTTGTCGTACACGTTCAATTACCTCGGCCCGACTGGTAACCAGCGAGACATCGTCTCCACCATCCGCCGCCGCTCCCAGGAGGTGCAGTACTGATGCGGGTGATGGCCCAGATGGGCATGGTGATGAACCTTGACAAATGCATTGGCTGTCATACGTGTTCGGTGACCTGCAAGCAGGCGTGGACCAATCGCGCCGGCACCGAGTATGTGTGGTTCAACAATGTGGAGACCCGGCCCGGCCAGGGCTATCCCCGCCGTTATGAAGATCAGGAAACTTGGCGAGGCGGCTGGACCCTGAACAGCCGCGGCCGACTGAAGCTCAAGGCCGGCGGCAGAGTTCGCAAGCTGCTGGGCATCTTCGCATCCCCGGTGCAACCCAAGCTGGCCGACTACTACGAGCCGTGGACTTACGACTATCGAACACTGATAGATGCACCGCTTGGCGATGACTTCCCCGTGGCCCGGCCAAAATCCTTGATCACAGGCGAAGACACCAAGATCACCTGGTCGGCGAACTGGGATGACAACCTTGGTGGCGTCTCCGAACTGGGACATCTGGATCCCATCGTGCAGCGGGTGCGCCGAGAGTCTGAGGACAAGATCAAGTTTGCGTTCGAGCAGACCTTCATGTTCTATCTGCCGCGCATCTGCGAGCACTGTCTGAACCCGTCCTGCATGGCGTCCTGCCCTTCCGGTGCGATTTACAAACGCGCCGAGGACGGCATCGTCCTGGTCGATCAAGATCGTTGCCGAGGCTGGCGGCAGTGCGTAACCGGCTGCCCGTACAAGAAGATCTACTTCAACCACAAGACCGGCAAAGCCGAGAAGTGCACACTGTGCTACCCGCGGATCGAAGTGGGGTTGCCGACCGTGTGCTCAGAGACCTGTGTCGGGCGGCTGCGCTACCTCGGCCTGTTTCTCTACGACGCCGATCGAGTGACCGCGGCGGCAGCGACACCCAACGAAAAGGACTTGTACGCCGCGCAGCTGGATCTGATCTTGGATCCCAATGACCCGCAGGTGATCGCCGCAGCTCGACAGCAAGGCATCCCCGCGGACTGGCTGGATGCGGCACGGCGCTCACCGGTTTATGCGTTGGCCAAGATCTATAAGGTGGCGCTGCCTTTGCATCCGGAGTATCGGACAATGCCGATGGTCTGGTATATCCCGCCGCTTTCGCCCATCGTCGATCTGCTACGTGATCAAGGCCATGATGCCGAATCGACGGGTGTGTTGTTCGGGGCTATCCGTGCGCTACGGATTCCGCTGGAGTACTTGGCTGAGCTGTTCACAGCAGGTGACGTCGGTGAGATCGAGCGGGTGCTCACGATACTTGCGGCAATGCGCGCGCATATGCGCAACATCACGCTCCAGCAGCCTCAGGACGACTCCATCGCGGCATCGGTGGGCATGACTGACTTGAGCATGCGTGAGATGTATCGCTTGATGGCGATTGCGAAATACGACGAGCGCTACGTGATTCCGAAGGCTCACGTCGAGCAGGCCCATGAGCTGGAGGAGCTCGGCTGCTCGCTCGACTTCGACGGCGGACCGTACGAGCAAGGACCGTTTGGCGAGGCCAGTGGCCGCGGGTCGCCCGTCGCCGTGGAGACCTTCCAGGCGCTGCGGCAGCGGCAGACCTCCGAGACCACCGTTTCCGGGGAAGAACTCCAGGGCCGTGTGAACCTGCTCAATTGGGACGGCAAGGGCACACCCGAAGGCATCTTCCCGAAACGCGAGGAGCCGGCGTGAAAGCCCGCCGCTACGAGGCGGCGCGAGTGATTCGCCAAGCCGCCGCCGTCTGCCTTGGCTATCCCGAGCGCGATGTCGTCGCGACGTCCGGTTTGGTACGTGCCGCCCTTGCCGACAAGGCGCCCCCCCAGGCAGAGGCCTTCGAACCATTGCTGGCGTACTGGGAATCTTCGGATCTGGGGGCAATCCAGACTCACTACGTCGACGTCTTTGATCTTTCTCGGAAGCACAGCCTCTACCTTTCGTACTGGACCGACGGCGACACCCGCCGGCGCGGTGAGGTGCTGGCAGCGTTCAAACAGCGCTACCGCCGCTCCGGCTTTCTGGTCAACACCAGGGGCGAGCTGCCCGACTATCTGCCGATGGTCCTGGAGTACGCGGCAATCGTCGATCCAGTCGATGGCACCGCACTGCTGCAGCAGTACCGCAGCAGCGTGGAGTTGCTGCGGTTGGCTCTGGCAGAGCGCGGTACGCCGTACGCCGGCGTAGTAGCGGCCGTATGCAGCACGCTGCCCGGCCCGTCCCCGGCGGACCGAAAGGCCGTTATGGCGATGGCTGCTGCCGGTCCCCCGGCCGAGATGGTCGGGCTCGAGCCACCGGGTTCTCAGCTCCTCTCAGTGGGAGATTCGCGATGAGTGTCTTGCTGTGGGGTGTGTTGCCGTACGTCATGATGGCGATCTTGGTGGGCGGTCTGATTTGGCGTTATCGCTATGACCAGTTCGGCTGGACAACTCGATCTTCACAGCTTTATGAGTCACGGCTGCTGCGGATCGGCTCTCCCCTCTTTCACTTCGGGATCCTCGTTGTGATTGTCGGACACATTGGTGGCCTGGTGATCCCGAAGTCGTGGACCGAGGCGGTCGGAGTTAGCGAGGGCATGTATCACTTCAACGCGCTGTTGTGGGGCACTCTGGCCGGCCTCTGCACGCTGGTCGGGATTTTGATCTTGATATACCGGCGCCGTACGACGGGCCCGGTGTTCATGGCCACGACGAAAAACGACAAGGCGATGTATGTGGTGCTGGTAGCGGCGATCGCGGCCGGGCTGGCAACGACTGTGCTGAGTGTCTTCGGCGGACATTCCGACGTTACGTATCGAGACACCGTGTCGCCCTGGTTCCGCTCTCTGTTCTACTTCTCGCCCAAGATCAACTCGATGGCGGAGGCACCGCTGGCGTTCCAGGTGCACACACTCATTGGGATGCTGCTGTTTGCCATCTGGCCATTCACGCGCTTAGTACACGCGTTCACGGTTCCGTTGCACTACTTGTTCCGCCCCTACATCCTCTACCGAAGCCGTGATGATCTGCCCGCTCCCGGAGCCGCCCCAACGCATCGTGGCTGGGCGCCTGTCGGCACGCGTGATCGTGCCCGAGACGCTTGAGAACGGAAAGGATCATTCGTGACCAGCACCGCTGAGAGTGCGACGACCCTCAAGACAGGTCAAACCAAGAACCTCATCCTGGCACTGGTTGGCTTCGCGATCACCTTCTGGGCCTGGAACATCGTCGGGCCCCTCGGTGCCCGGTATACCGCCGAGCTTGGCCTGAATGCGACACAGACCTCGTTCTTGGTTGCCATGCCGGTCCTTGTCGGCTCGCTTGGTCGGGTGCCCGTGGGAGCCCTGACCGACCGCTATGGCGGTCGTGTGATGTTCACCGTGCTCACCTTCGCCTCAGCAGTTCCCGTGCTGCTGGTTGCCCTAGCGGGATCGCTGAAGTCGTACTCGCTGCTCCTGGTGTTCGGCTTCTTCCTCGGCATCGCCTGCACGACGTTCGCTGTTGGCATCCCGTTCGTGAACGCGTGGTTCGAACCGGCGCGGCGCGGCTTTGCGACCGGGGTCTTTGGTGCCGGCATGGGCGGCACCGCCTTGTCTGCCTTCTTCACGCCGCGACTGGTGCGGAGCATTGGCTACGTCCCGACGCACCTGCTCATAGCCGCGGCCCTCGTCGTCCTTGGCGCCGTCCTGTGGTTGCTGCTGCGAGACTCACCCGCCTGGAAGCCCAATCTCGCACCGGTCATACCCAAGCTCGCTGCTGCGGCGAAGCTGCCCCTCACTTGGCAGATGGCCTTCCTCTACGCCGTCACTTTCGGTGGATTCGTGGCCTTCTCGACCTACCTTCCGACATATCTGAAGAATGTCTACGCCTTCGGCTTGACCGGCGCCGGCACCAGAACCGCCGGATTTGCCATCGCAGCCGTGATCGCGCGACCGATCGGCGGCACCCTCGCCGACAAGATCGGCGCAAAGAAGGTGGTCGCCATCTCGTTGGCCGGCGCCGCGGTGATGTCTTTGATCATTGCGCTCCGATTGCCGCCCGAATTGCCTGCCGGAACCGCATTCGTCGTCATCGCGCTCTTCCTCGGACTCGGCACCGGTGGCGTCTTTGCCTGGGTTGCGGAGCTGGCACCAGCCGAGCGGGTCGGCTCGATCACTGGAATCGTTGGTGCCTGTGGCGGACTCGGCGGATTCTTCCCTCCGCTGGTCATGGGCGCGACCTATAACGAGGCGGAACACAGCTACACCCTTGGATTGGTGCTATTGACGATCACTGCCGCGGCTGCGCTGCTGTTTACGCTGCTCGGCATTCGGCGCAAGACTCCTGCCACTACCTAGCGGGCCTCGCATTCTTTACGTGGACTTGGCATGATCGGCAGATGCGGAGTCCACGTAAATGATGTGAGGTGGCCGTAAGCGAGCTCGGGGAGAAGAGGCCAGCCACCCAGCCCGCTGACAAGCCAGTGGGCATCTTCCGCGCGATCGGTATCGCCCATCGGACCACGTGGCAGAGTCCGCAGTTCTACGTACTAGTCGTCGGCGCGATGCAGCTGCTCTTGATTCTGATCGCCATTCCGGTGATCCGGCTGCTCTATGGGTTGGTGCTTGTCCAAACCGGTCTGGGCAGCATCGCGTACGACCGAATCTCCCATGTGCTGCGCAATCCACTGGCCGATGTCACCCTGTTGATCATCGCTATCGTCGCGGTGATCGCGATCATTGCTGAGCTCGTCACCTTGTTCATCCTTGCATCGCACCACCAAGCGGGGAATGCGATCTCACTCCGTTTGGTGCTGTGGCAGCTCTGGGAGGTGATCAAGAAACCAGTCCACCCGCAGGGCTTGCTGATGATCGTCTACTTGATCTTGCTACTACCGCTAGGCCAACTGGGCCTGACGTCCATCTTGACCAAGAAAGTAGCGGTACCACCATTCGTCAGCGAGGAGCTCAGCAAGAGTCCGTCGTCAAGCCTGCTCTACAGCGCCGTGCTACTAGTGATCAGCTACCTAAATCTTCGGTTGATTTTCACCCTGCCGCTGTTGGGCACCACAACAGCAGGCGTCTGGCACGCCTTTGTCACCAGCTGGCGCCTGACGCGGTGGCGCTCGTTGCGGATTCTCGGTCTGGTCTTCGTCGTCACTTTCCTGGCGGGGCTGGCCGCATTCATCTTGGGTGCGGTGACTTTGATACCCACCATTGCCACCGACATCCTGGCCCCTGCTACGTCACCGTGGCTGGCCGCGTTAGGGCTTAGTGTCTGGCAGATCGGCATATTCATCATCACGGCCTTGTTGACGATCATGATCGTGCAGTCGCTGACCGCGATGATGCGCGATTGGCTTCACCGCCTCTCCGAACATCACCGGCCAGCCTCGGCCGCCGTTTCGTACTCCGAACCCTCCCATGTCACAGCTCGGCGCCAGAAGATCTTGTGGGGCTTAACCGCAGGCCTCATGGTGGTGGCTCTTGGTGTTACAGCTGTGCTGAACCACAAGACCATGGTCAGGTTGGTCAACAGCGACGAAACCGAGGTGTTGGCGCACCGCGGCTTCATCCAGGGTGGAGTGGAGAACACACTGCCCGCCTTGCAGGCCGCGGCTAAAGCAGGGGCGGACCGCGTCGAATTCGACGTCATGGAAACCAAGGACGGCAAATTTGTGGTGATGCACGATGCGAATCTGAAGCGGTTGGCAGGCAAGAACCTCAACGTCAAAGACCTCACCCAGGATGAGTTGACCAAGATCACCGTTCGGGCTGGAGGGATGGAAGCCAAGATCCCCTCGCTCGAGGAATGGATTCAGCTGTCGATACAGCTCAACTTGCCACAGCTGCTGGAAATCAAGTTGCATGGCGGCGAGACCCCTGATTTAGTGCCGCGGCTGCTCGCCGTACTTGATCGCGGAGGAGTGACAGAGCACTACACCTACCATGCGCTTAGCCGTGAGGTTGTCGAGGAGCTGAAGCGACTACGGCCCCAGCTGGTCGTGGGCTTCATCGTGCCGATCAACTTTGGTGGCGTACCGGATGTCAACGCCGACTTCCTCGTCATCGAGCAACAGTCATATAGCAGCAGATTCGTACGGCAGGCATGGGCCGACGGTTACAGCGTCATCGTCTGGACGGTCGACGACGAGCAACAGATGCGCGACTACATGGATGCTGCAGTCGACGGCATCATCACCGAC
>DATDKX010000390.1:0-5104 GCA_036519615.1 Propionibacteriaceae bacterium | reverse complement strand
AGCGGTACGGTAAGCCGCATGCCGACACGTCTGTTCTTGGTACGCCATGGCGAGACCGAATGGAGTCGGTCCGGCCGTCACACCTCGATTACCGACCTGCCACTTACCGAAAATGGCCAGCAGCTTGCCCGTGCCCTTAGGCGACACCTGTCGCCCCAAGATTTCCAGCTGATCTTGAGCAGCCCCCGCAGACGTGCCCGCGAGACCGCGGAGCTAGCCGGCTTCGTTGGTGAGTATGAACCAGAGATCGATAACAACCTTTCAGAATGGTTCTACGGCAACTACGAGGGCAAGACCAGCAAGGAGATCTGGGAAACAGTCCCGGGCTGGACGATTTGGAACGGCCAAGTTCCGGGTGGCGAGACGGCTGCACAGGTCTCCAGCCGGCTCGATCGAGTGGTCGCTCGGGTCCGCGAATCGGGCGTTGATCAGGCAATCTGCTTTGGTCACGGTCATGCGCTCCGGGCACTGACAATGCGCTGGCTCGGGTTCGACTTGAGCTTGGGCGTGCACTTTCCGCTTGACACGGGCACCGTGTCGGTACTGGGCGAAGACAGAGGGGAGTCGGCTCTCGAACGGTGGAACGCCCGCCCCTAAGACCGCGAAAGGAATCCCGGATGGGCTTCATCGAGGACACCCTGGGGGCTCCCCGGCCCGACGCGCTAGCAGCGCTGGACTTGCCGCGTCGGCAGCAATATCACCCCTCGCCTGATTCCTGGCAGGACGAAATCGTCTACTTTCTGCTCGTCGATCGGTTCAGTGATGGCGCCGAGGGCAACCGGCCGCCGCTGGACCGCACGAAGCTGACAGACGCCCGGCCCGACCAGACCGGCGGACAGCCGTGGCAGTGGCTTAGCTGGGCACTGTCAGGGAGTGATCGTTTCCAAGGTGGGACGTTGTCAGGAGTCACCAGCAAGCTCGACTACCTTCAGGATCTAGGCATTACCACTGTCTGGCTGAGCCCGGTCTTCCGACAGCGCGGCCATCTCGATACCTACCACGGATATGGGATTCAGGATTTCCTGGAGGTGGATCCTAGATTCGGCAGTCGCAACGACCTTGTTGATCTTGTCCAACAGGCGCATCAGCGCGAAATGCGGGTGCTGCTTGATGTGATCTACAACCATTCAGGTGCGAACTGGCTGTACCCGACTGGCACCCCCGGCGGCCCGGAGAAGCCGATCTATACCAGCGGTCAGTATCCGTTTGGAGACTGGCGCGGAGCTCAGGGTCAGCGGATCAGCACAATCGCTGGGGGAGAGGATGGCGTGTGGCCGAGTGAGTTCGCCGATCCGGACCGCTACACCCGAGCCGGCAGAGGCAGTCTCGACGCCAACAAGTTTCCCGATGT
Source organism: Propionibacteriaceae bacterium (assembly GCA_036519615.1). Taxonomy (GTDB): domain Bacteria; phylum Actinomycetota; class Actinomycetes; order Propionibacteriales; family Propionibacteriaceae; genus Microlunatus. The sequence continues at coordinate 3,753 of DATDKX010000390.1, read as the reverse complement.
CGATGATGCGGAGTTCCGTCGCACCGACTTTGAGGATTTGCGGGACTTCGCCCTCGCCGCGTCAGAAACGCTGAGCTTTCTGGCCCGGGCGTACATGTACTGGATTGCACTCAGTGACTGCGACGGGTTCCGGATCGACACCGTCAAGCATGTCAGTTACGAGCAGGCTCGGAACTTCTGCGGTGCGATCAAGGAATTCGCGACCAACCTTGGAAAGCGCGACTTCTTCCTCGTTGCCGAGATTCCTGATGACAACTTCGCCAACCGCTATCTCAATGCCGTTGGTCGCAACCTGAACGCGGCACTGGATATCAGTGATGGGCGGCTCGCGCTGCGCGAGCTTTCTCGAGGTCTGGCCGATCCGGCCCATTACTTCAGCAGCTTCGACGTCGGATCGGCTCCGCTCGGCTCCCACCGCAATCTGGGAGACAAGCTGATGTCTGTGCTCGATGATCATGATCATGTCTACGGCGAGAAGCTGCGGTTTGGCGCTCGTGCCATCAATGATCATCAGGCAACGGCGGCTACCGCCCTGCAGTTGCTAACCCTTGGGATTCCATGCCTGTACTACGGAACTGAGCAGGGGTTTGCCGGTCCCGAGCCGACCGAGTGGCAGTGGCTGCCTGAATGGGGAGGTCATGATCGTTACTTACGCGAGGCGATGTTCGGACCCCGCTTCCCGCGGGCGGAGGGTCGCGCCGGCATTCCTGGAAGCGGTGGTGGTGATGGCCTTGATCATGAGCTTCCCGGATTCGGACCATTTGGCACCGCGGGAACTCATTGCTTCGACCCTGGCTACCCGCTTTGTCGACGGATCGCGGCAATGGCGGCTGTGCGCGCCGGCTATCCGGTCTTGCGTTCCGGTCGCCAGTACCTGCGGCCGGTATCTGTTTTCGGCGAACCATTCAGCCCTGCGCGGGCTGGGGAGCTGTTCGGCTGGTCGCGAATCCTGGTTGACGAGGAGGCACTCTGCATCATCAACCCGAACGGGCTGGCGGCTCGCGGTGCGGACGTGCTTGTGGATGCCCAACTCAATTCGCCGGATTCTGCCTTCACCGTGATCATGAACTCGGCGGAGGCCGGCGGCGGAGCCGCGGGTGATCATCCGGTCGGCAGTCAGGCACCGGTACGCCGCACCCCGTCCGGTGCCGCGTGCGTGGAAATCCGCAATGTGGGCCCAAGCGAGGCACTCGTGCTGATCAACCGGCCCTGATGCTCCACAATGAGCGGTCAGTAGGGTGGTGCCGCGGGCGTAACCAGCGCCTCAGAGCACTTGAGGAGGATGAGGGCAATCAGGGCCGACAAGGGTGCGCAGTTGCGCCTGCTAGACCTGCAAACCGTCGACACAACTCTCGCCCAACTCAACCATCGGCGCCAGATGCTGCCATTGCATACGACGATTGCCAGGCTGCAAACGGAGAGAGCGGCGCTGGCTTCAGATCTCGTGGCGGCCGAGACCGCGATTTCAGATCTGGAACTGGAGCAGGCAAAAGCCGAGAGTGACCTGGAGCCGGTCCGGGACCGGCTTACGCGGAATCAAACCCGGATTGCGAACGGCACCGTGGCCGATCCCAAGGCACTTTCCTCGATGCTGGAGGAGGTCAGTCACCTCAAGAAGAGGATCAGCGATCTGGAAGATGCCGAGCTGGAGGTGATGGAGCAACTCGAGGTAGCGATGGCCAATCGAGAGACAATCCGTGCGCGGATAAAGCAAATCGACGACGGCTTGGCAGAGACCATTACCGAACGTGATCGTCAGCTTGCGGCAATCGAGGCCGAAATGGCCGGGCTGCGCACAGAGCGGGACGAGATCACGCCGCTGATACCACCCGATCTGCTCGGTCTGTACGGCAAGATCGGCGCCAATCATGGCGGAGTCGGTGCCGCTGAACTGCGGCAGCGTCGTTGCACGGGCTGCCAGCTGGAGATCAACGCGGCCGATCTGCGCGCGTTCACGGTGGCAGCCGAGGACGAGGTGCTGCGCTGCGAGGAATGCGGCCGGATTCTCATCCGTACGCCCCAATCAGGTTTGGCCCAATCGGGTTTGACACAGTCGGGGGCCTGAATGGCCGGGCAATCCGCCAACGAGCGCAGTGGACCAGGCCTTTTCGATGACCCGGAGGAGCCTGTAGCCGCCACATCCGGCAGTCGCTTGATCGTGGAAGCAGACGGCGGGGCGCGTGGCAATCCAGGACCAGCGGCGTACGGAGCGGTGGTACGAGACGCCGAAACGTCGCAGGTCCTGGCAGCTGAAGGCCTGCCCATCGGACACGCGACGAACAATGTTGCCGAATACCGGGGCTTGATCGCCGGACTCGAGATGGCCCGTGAGCTGGACCCGACGGCGGCGCTGGAGGTGCGGATGGACTCCAGGCTGGTGATCGAGCAGATGGCCGGGCGCTGGAAAGTCAAGCACGCCGACATGAAGGTGTTGGCGCTCGAGGCGAACCGATTACGGCCAGTCACGGTGACGTGGACTTGGGTGCCGCGGGAACTCAACAAAACTGCCGACGCCTTAGTCAATCGCGCCTTGGATGGAGAGCCGGTCCCCCGGCAGTACACGGTCGACCAACCGGGCTGAACGCCAGGGCGGTCGGAATCCTCCGGATAAGCTGCGGTCATGCCAGCCCGCAAGCTCGGCCTGCCACCGGTAGTGCCCAGGGAGCTCGCGGAGGGCTTAGCGGCCATTCGGGCAATCGCCGAAGTGCCGTCAGACTTTCCTGTCGAGGTCGAGGCTGCCGCCGAGAAGGCTGCTGCCGAGCCACAACTTCCTGATCTTGACCGTACGGATCTGGAGTTGATCACCATCGATCCTGCCGGTTCTCGTGATCTTGATCAGGCCCTGCACATTGCGCGTGGCCCGAGCGGGGAATTTGTGGTCTCGTACGCAATTGCCGATGTGGCAGCGTTTGTTCGGCCCGGGGACCCGATCGATCTTGAGGCGCACCGCCGTGGCACCACGCTGTATGCGCTCGACCGTCGAACTCCGCTGCATCCGTCGGTGCTAAGCGAAGGGGCGGCCAGCCTGCTTCCGAATGAAGTCCGACCAGCGCTGCTGTGGACCATCACATTGGACCATCGCGGCCAGATGCTTTCGGCAGAGGTAGTACGGGCCAAGGTGCGCAGCCGAGCTCAGCTGAGCTATGACGACGCTCAGCAGGAGATCGATGCGAGTACGCCTCGCCCGACTCTCACTCTGCTGAAGCTGGTGGGCCAGTGGCGCGAGATCCGGGAGCGTGACCGGGGCGGCGTCAGCCTGAAGATTCCGCAGCAAGAGATCCAGCATCACAGCAACGGCTGGACTCTCCGCTTCCGAGCCCCTGAACCGGTGGAGGGGTGGAACGGCCAGATTTCACTGCTAACCGGTATGGCGGCGGCACACATCATGCTGTACGGACAAATGGGCATCTTGCGGACTATGCCGCCGGCCGACGCCTACTCCTTGGGCAGGCTGCGTCACGTCGCCAAGGCGCTGCGCATCGTCTGGCCACCGGAAATGGATTATCACGAATTCATTCGTACCCTCCACCCGTCGCGGCCTGATCAGGCGGCGATGCTCAACGCCGCGACGCGCTTGTTTCGAGGAGCGGGCTATCGAAGCTTTAGCGGCGGGATTCCCGCAGATGTCGATCATGCGGCACTCGCCAGCGATTACGCCCACACCACGGCACCACTGCGAAGGCTCGTGGACCGCTACGCCGGAGAAATCTGTGTCGCGCTGTGCGCGGATCAGCCAGTCCCAGACTGGGTCTT
>DATDKX010000389.1:0-2091 GCA_036519615.1 Propionibacteriaceae bacterium | reverse complement strand
GCTGCGATTGACACGGGTAATCGATGCCCTGCGGCCGCTGACCCCGGAGCACGTCGTGAAAGGCCAGTACGCGGAGTACCCCGAGGTGGATGGTGTGGAAACCGACAAGACGGCGGAGACATATGTCGCTTCGCGGACGGTGCTGAACTCTTGGCGATGGGCTGAAGTGCCAACCACTATCCGCGCAGACAAAGCGCTGGCCGTAACCGCGACAGAGGTGGTCGTTCGGTTCCGTCGCGCGCCCTTACAACGTCTTCGGCGGGTGAGGTGTGTTCGATTCACCCGTGGCGGGTGATCAGCAAAACCCGGTCGCGACCTACGGTCCAATCTAAAAGACCAAAGTGGTCAACGGGATCGGAGGCAGATACCCATGGCAAGCACCCAGACTGTCAGCCCCTGGGCTCACGGCATCGCCGTATTTGCCGGCGTCATCATGATTGTCGGCGGGGCCTTCCAGGCGCTGGAGGGTCTGGCCGGCATCGTCAGAGACAAGTGGCTCGTTGTCCTGCCCACTTACATCTATGCCTTCGACCTCACCGTCTGGGGCGTGATTCACCTTCTGGTCGGCTTGGCACTGCTCGTGATCGGCGTCTTCCTGCTCAGGGGTGCGACCTGGGCTCGCGTCGCGGGCATGATCGCTGCGGTGATCTCGGCGATCTTGAACTTTGTTTGGTTGCCGTTCTCGCCCTGGTGGGCGCTGCTGGTCATCGCCGTCGACTTTCTGATCATCTGGGCTCTGGCGTCATACCTACGCCAGCCTGCACCGGCGGCGACACCAGACAACCAAGCCGCGATGTCTTAGCAACCCTTTCCGTACTGTGGCCGACACGGCGCCGTGACACACGAGGAGATGAGGGCGGTGTACGAGCTAACGACGTGCGGTGCGCCGCCCGGCCGCCTGAGGACAAGGTTTCCGGCGATCATGTGGCATTCGGCGCCGACGGTCACGGTGTTGTCGCGGCGCATGGCCGATTCGACGGACGTGGACTGGCTCATCGAGCGGCTGCGCTCCCTCGGAATTGCACCGCTGGAGGTACACGCATCATCCCGCAGCTGCGAATTTCGTATCGAAGGGCAGCTGAGTGACTCGACCTTGCGTTCCATGCAGTGGACAGCTCATCTTGATCGGGAGCGGACGGTAATGCGGGTCTCGGCGACACCGCCGGAGCTGCGAGTGATCTTGCATGAGCTGACCGAAAGCGGTGTCCGGATCGATCACCTGGTCCGCAGTAGTTCGCCCTAGACGATCCGAAGCCGGCTGGTAGCGGTCGTCACTTACGCTGACTTGCATGTCAATGTCGCGGACGAGGTGGCAGACTTCCGCGGCGCACTTTCCTTGCGTACTGCCGTACTCGCCTTGTGCCTTGGTAATACCGTGCAGTGGTACGACTTCGCCCTGTACGGAGCATTCGCCACCATCATCGGGCCGGTGTTCTTCCCGGCTGAGGATCCCGCCACCGTCATGTTGGCTGCTTTTGCGGCGTACGGCATCGCACTGATCATCAGGCCCGTCGGCGCTGTGCTCTTTGGCCGAATGGCGGACCTTCGGGGACGCCGAGCTGTCTTCTTACCGATGATTCTTCTCATGGCCGGGGCGACTGCGGCCGTTGGATTCCTGCCCGGTTATGCGACGATCGGCATTCTGGCGCCCATCACGCTGATCATGCTTCGCGTCGCCCAGGGCCTGGCAGCTGGTGGAGAACTGGGTGTGGCAGCGGTACTCATCCTCGAAAGAGCGCCCAGCAATCAGCGCGGCCAGCTGGCTTCTTGGCACACCGCCACCTTGACCCTCGGGCTCGGCTCAGGCATGGCAGTCGCGTCTGCGCTAACGCTTGCCCAACGATCGGATCCCTCGGGGGTTGGCTGGTGGCGACTGGCTTTCATCCTCGCTTTGCCGCTGGCCTTCGTCGCCCGGTTTGTCCGCCGCCGAGTGAGCGAGACGAGCGGATGCCTTGCTCTTCAAGAGAGTGGGCAGGTGATCAAGAAGCCTATCCCGACGCTTTGGGCTAGCGATCGGCTCGCCGTGTTGAGAGGCTTCGCACTTATTGCCGCCGGCGCCCTTGCTTTCAACACCTTCTTCATCTTCCTGCC
>DATDKX010000388.1:0-5439 GCA_036519615.1 Propionibacteriaceae bacterium | reverse complement strand
CCGCGACGGCCGAACAGCTGAGCCCAGAAGATCAGCAGCGGGTTGCTCATGGGGCACCAGCCTCAACCGCGGTGGAACGTGACGGTCTCCGTCAGCAGCAGTACGACCGAGACCAGATTGGCCAGCAGTGCGCCACCGGATAGGGAGACCATGCTGGCCGTATGGACCGCAGTCATGCCCTGTGCCGAAATCTCTTTGGCCCAGACCCAGACGACGCTGGCCGCGATCAGCTGCAGATCCGCTACCAGACTGGTCGCGAGGTGCACCGCGCCGATCTGCGTACGGTCGCCGAACTTAAGCACGGTGGCGATCAGGCTGACAGCGAGCGCCGCAAACAGCTCGTAGATGTTGTGCAGGTCGGGATTAGCGATGTCGCCGATGAAGAACCCGAAGTTCAGCGTTGCCGCGAGCAGCACGAAGAAGCCGAAGATGACCTTCTCGAGATTCACGCCCCTCCCTTCCGTCCGGATTGCCGGTGCTTGTCGGCGATGTTCGGAGTGATCAAACTGTCTCACGCCAGGCTGAACCGGGACCCCGACCCCTCAGCGAGTCGGCCGCCGGGTGTCTGGCGGTTGGGTGACGGCGTCGTTGCCGTCGGGCAAGGACGGTCGGACGACCAGTTGCGGATGGCCATCGCCAGTTGGCTTCTACGATTCTCCAGTGACCGTCGAGGCCTTCCTGGTGCACAGCCTGCCGCTCGTGCTTATCGCAGCGGTGAGCCCCGTGCTGTTCCTCAACGCCTCACGGGTCGTCGAGGCCGCGGGCATCTCCGCGGGGCTCTACTTTGCGGGCGGGGCCGTCCTCTGCCTTGTCGGTCTGGGCATCCCGACAATGGGTCTGATGGGCGCCGCGACGTCGCAGCGGGTCGCTGCCGATCTAGCCTCCCGTCGCGTCGACCTGGCGCTCGCGCTGGTGCTGATCGCGTACGGCGCCTGGCAAGTCGTGCGGAGCCGCCGGAATGCTACTGGCGCAGCGAGCGGGACCAAAGATGACGCGCTGCCAACGGGCGGTCACGCGCTGTTCGCCGCCGGGCTGCTGGGAATGCTCACGAACTTTACGACTCTGCCGCTCTATCTGAGCGTCGCCCAACGCATTGGCACCGTGACGGCTCCGTGGTGGGCACGGGCGCTGCTGCTGCTCATGGTGGTAGTCGTTGTGGCGACGCCGGCCTGGCTTCCCGTCGGGCTCAGAGCTGTGGTCCCGGAACACTCTGGACTCAGACCAGAGACTCGACGCCGGATCCAGACGGCCACCCAGCGGATCTCGATCGGCGCCTGCTTCCTGGGCGGAGCGGTGATCATCTGGCACGTCCTCAAAGGCTGATAGTTCACGGCTCTATTGCGCGGCGGATCATGGCGACTAGGGCTCGCACCAGCCCGCGGCAGAGCCTCGGCATCGGGCTGCTGGGTTACCAGCCAGGTGTCCATGGCCTGACCCATTTCCGACGACGACGGCGATCAACCGGCTCGACGGCTGGCCGGCCAGTCCTTGATTACGATCGGCGTCTCACGCGCCGCATACAGCAAGGAAGATGACTGCGGGTAGACACATCAACAGCGATTGAGGAGGCGAGATGGACGGCGGTCGGATCCGGGCGATGACCTGGAACATTTGGTGGCGCTTTGGACCGCGTTGGACGGAGCGGCAGCCCGGGCTGCTCGAGACCATTCGCCGGTTCGACCCCGACGTGTTGGCCCTGCAGGAGGTATGGGGCGACGAGCGGAGCTCGCAAGTCGAGCGGATCGCGGATGCGTTAGGTGGCAGGGCCGCGTACGCCGAGCCGTCCTATCCGGCGGTACCCGAGCCGCCGCGTAACCACGAGGACGAGGGCGTGACCCTCGGCGTGGGACTAGTGAGCCGCTGGCCAATCACCGCACGCCGGGTCGAGCCGCTGCCCGCGCGGCACCGCAGCTGGTCGCCGGTAGCGCTCGCGGCCACCATCGACCACCCGGCCGGCCCGTTGCACGTCGTCGTCTCCTGCCTCGAACACGCCATCCCGTACAGCGACGACCGGCTCGCGCAGGCGGTGTTCCTGGCCGAGCTCGCCACCAGACCTGAGCTCGACGGGCCGTGTCCGGTGCTGGTCATGGGGGATCTCAACGCCGCACCCGACAGCGCCGTACTGCGCCCGCTGCGTGAGGTCCTCATCGACGCCTGGTCCGCCGGGCGTGGCGATCCACGCGCAGTGACCCTGCCCTCCAGCCACCCGTCGGCTCCGTTGGAAGCCGGCCCGGAGCTAGTCGACCAGCGGATCGACCACATCTTCTTCCGGGCGGGCCAGGAGGACCAGCACGTGCTGGTCGAAGGTGCCGCACTGGGTGGAGAGGCGGTCGACGGCGTCTTCCCCTCCGATCACCGTGCCGTAATCTGCGATTTCCGCTGGAAGAACATTCGCTAACGGGACCGAGCTAGCAAACCGCCCTTACGTCCAAGAGCAGGCCACCGCGGCCCGGCGTGCTGAAGTCACGCGTCCTTACTGGGACTCCGACGTCGGCGCCTTCTCAGGCCCGCTGGCGCTGACCGCCTTGTCGATCACCTGCCAGACCTCATGGTCCAGCCGGTTCTCCTTCCAGATGCCGTACGCGGTCCCCAGCAGCACCGGCGGGACCGCGACCAGCCCGATCGCCCCGCTTACCGCCGCATCGACCCACTCGTGACCTCCCAGGCTGATGCTCACCTGGCCGTCTCCGGGGCTGAAGACCACCGTCAGCGCGTAGGTGACTCCCAGCAACTGGCGCCACAGGCTCTCCTTGCGCGCCTGCATCACCGTGCGGTCCCCGCTGGTGCTGTAGACCTGTGCCTCGAACTCCTGCGCGCGGAAGTGGTCCGCCAGCGTCCGGGCGAGCTCCTCTGCCGGGACGGTCGTGCTGTAGATCCGCTCAATGTTTAACGCCGGCCGGCCGGCGATGCCGCTACCCTGCTCTTCGGCCATTTTCGCTCCCTCCGCTCCCGCTACGGGCCATCGATACAGCCTAACGGAGCGCAGGATCTAGCCGAGAGCCGGAACGTGTCGTACGCGCGAATGCCTCAGGACCTCGAGCCGGTGCGGCGCTCGAGGGCTTCGATGACGGTTGGGCAGACATCAATCTCGTAGAGCCTTTCGACGCTCTGCATCCCGCCCGGGCTCTCCGCGTTGATCTCCACCACCTTGTCGCCGATCACATCGATGCCGACGAAGTACATGCCGTCGGCCACGAGCTTCTTGCTCATCGCTTCGACGATGCCGCGTTCCACGTCACTGATCTCGAGGGGAAGGGAGCGTCCGCCCGCGCTGATGTTGGCCCGCGGATCGTTACCCGTGGGCACTCGGCGGAAGGCGGCCAGTTTCCCGCCGCGCTCGAGGATCTGTCCCTCGAGCAGGAAGATCCGGGCATCGCCGTTCTCACCGCCGTCGACGAACTCTTGAACGATTGCGTAGCCGTCCTGTAGCACCGCCTCCGTCATCTGCGCGAGGTTCGTCTCGCCCTCGTCTTTGATGATGAACACGTTCCGACCTTTGGCTCCGTACAGAGGCTTGACGACGGAGTGGCCGACTTTGCCAACGAATCGCTCGATCGCATCGGGGTCGCGCGTCACGAGCGATCGCGGTCGGATCTGCTCGGGAAACTCCTCCAGGTAGAGCTTGCTCGTTGCGCGTATAAGGGACATCGGGTCGTTCACCACCGTTACGCCTCGAGCCTTGAGCATCTGGCCGACGACCACACCCAGTGGACTTGCCCACGGCCGCTCCTGCAGATCATCGATCGATTCGTTTCGCAGGAACAATGCATGGAGATCGTCCATGACGATCCGTTCGGCGTCGCGGTCCTTAATGCGCTCCATGAAGCTTTCGAGTGTGTCGTCTTTGTCGAACTCTGCGACATGAGCCCGGGCCACGAGCTGCCCATCGCTCTCCCCGAGCTCGATGTCTCCGACCCCGACGTACCAAACCTCATGCCCGCCCTGGGCCGCGGCCCTCGCCAGCCGCGTAGTCGTGTACTCGTCTATCTCGGTAGCGACGTCGTTGACGAAAAAGGCAAGCCTCATGCCGACACATCTCCTTCGTACAAGTCCATGACCGACGCGCCCGCGCGCAGCTTGTCCAGCCGCTCCTGAGCGCCTGGGACGTCCAGCCAGCGGGGACGTACCCATGGTGCTTGGAGCACCTCGCGGTCGAGCAGGTCCTGTATCAACGGGATGTGGTCCAACGCGAACTTGCCGACGAAGAGGATATCGAGGCTGCTCCCCTCTGCGAGGGCTTCCAGGATGCGCGTAATCCCACGGAGGTAGATCGCGTCCTTTACGGAACCGCCCCCGACGACGACCCGGATGGCGATGGACCAAGCGGTCCTTGACGGTATCCGATGGTCTGCGCGTAACGATTCGAAGATCTCCAAGAATCCGGCGCCGTCGAGCATCTTGCCGATGGCCACAACCCTCGCCGCGAGAACGCGGAGCCGCCGCGGGTCCAATCCGCCGGTCAGGTACTCGGCGAGCACGGCAAGGCCCTCTTGGGTCTCCTCGTAGCCAGGCAGTCCAATCGTCAGCAGCGTCAGTGGTTGCCTGGCGCCGTTCTGGTAGGTGACGACGTGGGTGCCGACCTCGTGGTGCAGCAAGGGCTCGATACGGTCCGCCCGGAAAGCGGCGGCTTCGGGGATCAGCAGCCGGCCGAACGACACCATCAGCTCGGAGATGTCGTCGCGCACGTCGATGTGAGCCGGGAAGTCCGGATAGGCGGCACGGTATCGATCGAACTCAGTACGAGCCGCCTGCGCGAACGCCCCGGCCGTAACGCTCCGGGTGCTGGGAGCTTGGGCTGGGATGGTCTCGAGCAGCTCCTGCGCGGCGGACGCGAGAGGTTGGGCGATCCCTCCGTAGAGCTGCAGCGACCCGTACACGAACCGCGAAGTGTCGCGATCTTCCAAAGTTGTGATCTGTCTTGCTATCTCGTCTCGCTTCGCCCGGAAGAGTATGTGCAGGGCAGGGTCGGTTACGTTCTCGATCTCGAGGCTGTAGAGGTCCCGTCGCACCAGGTCCGGCTCGAATTCCAGCGGTCTGAGCCGGAGAGTGGGGATCGTCCCGAAGTCACTCCGTTCGAAGTCCGCCCAGGCTTCTGCTGCATTGACCGGCGTGACGTTGAGCAGCAGGTTCAAGCTGCGCTCGATCTCGGTGAGGCGTGCGTCGATATCTAGAGCAGGCGCAAGCTTCTGGGTCGGCGATGTCACCTGACAGAGATACCCACCAGCGTGTACGAGCAACCTTCCCGATAGCTCAGCGTTTCCTGGTGTTGCATTTGGGGGCCACGCATGCGTTGAATGGTTTTGCGAGTGCTTGGATCAACAGGGGGTTCCAGGTGCGTGCTTTCCCACGATGGGCCGGCTGGGCCGTGGCCGGGGCCTTGATGCTCACATCCGCGGCCTGTGGCTTTGCCAGTCCGCCGCCGACCGTGCCGCCAGTGCA
>DATDKX010000387.1:0-4119 GCA_036519615.1 Propionibacteriaceae bacterium | reverse complement strand
CAGCACCGTAAGTTGTCCCTGGATCTGGTCCAGCGTGTAACGGATATAGGCCTGGACCTGGCGTAACCGCCAAGACATGTCGGAGGCAGGGTCGTCGTAAGCGTCGTGCCACTTCACGTAGTCGCGCATGTCATCAGCATGGGGGGTCGGCTCTTTCCACGCCGTGGATGCCCGCTACCTCGAGCTGGACAAGAGCTCGACGAGGAGCTGCGCAATGAGTTCTGGCTGTTGGGCGCGCCAGCCCGGGCCTGCTCCTGGCACCACACGCAAGTTGCCGAGCGGCAGCGATTTGGCCAGGGCGGCGCTCGGACCTCGGTTGGCGACATCTCGCTCCCCAACCACAACGAGGGCGGGTGCGTGTACCCGCTCGGCAAGCGGTTTGAAGTCCACCGGCCGCATTTGATCGAAGAGGGCGGCGACATCAACGGGCTTTCCCCCGAGCTGCTGTACCACGGTCGCTGGAAGCAGACTCAGGACGCCGTAGAAGATCGAGCGAACCATGATGGTCTGCAGCCGGGCATTAGTGCTCAGCATGAGTGCCGCGACCCGCTCCCCGTAGCTGGCAGCGATGTGCACGGCAACCATGCCTCCCCAGCCGTGACCGACGAGTACCACTTGATCAGTTTTGGCGGCTGAGATCGCGGCAAGCGCTATGAGGGCAGGATCTTCCAAGATCACCGGCCCGGTGCCGGTGACGCGGATGTCGGGAGTGAGCACCGGCCCGACGTCCTGCAGCGCCGTTTGCTGCGCCGTCGTTTGAGCAATGCTGTCGTCTAAGCCGGGCAACAACACGACCGTGTGACCGATGCTCATAGACCCAAGGCTAGAGTCGGGGCAACTTGCAGAAGGTGCACCTGGATCACAGGGCGTCCGGGGAGGGAGGAAGCGAATGCTGCGCGGCGCCCTGCTTCGACTATCCCGCAGCCACAAGATCAAGAACGTGGTGACCACCGCGCCAGTGACATCGGCGGTTGTTGGGCGCTTTATCGCAGGTGAGACCTCCGAGGACGCCGTGGCCGTCACGCGACGGCTCGTTGCTGCTGGCTTGCTCACCACGATCGACTTCCTCGGCGAAGATACCACCGACCAGGCGCAGGCCGACGCGGTTGTGGTCGCGTACCTGGATTTGCTCACTAAGCTTCGAGAATCTCGCCTGAGCTCCTCGGCCGAGGTTTCGATCAAGCTAAGCGCGTTGGGTTTACACCTTCGGGACGGTCCGCAACTCGCGCTGGAGAACGCTGAGCTGATCTGCCACGCGGCCCGAAAGGCCGATACCGCAGTGACCCTCGATATGGAGGATCACACCACCACCGACGCGTCTTTGGAGATCCTGCGCACGCTGCGGAGGGAGTATCCCGAGACTGGTGCCGTACTGCAGGCTTACTTGTACCGGACCGAGGCCGACTGCTGCAATCTCGCCGAGGACGGATCGAGGGTCCGGCTTTGCAAGGGTGCCTACGCTGAGCCGGAAGATCTGGCATTTCAAGATCGACATGAAATCGACAAGTCTTACGTACGCTGCATGAAGATCTTGATGGCGGGCAACGGCTTCCCGTTGCTCGCTACACATGACCCCACCTTGATCGAGATTGGCCGCAAGCTGGCCCACGACTATGGGCGCAGGCCGAAAGACTTCGAGTTTCAGATGCTGTACGGCATACGGCCGTCCGAGCAGCTGCGGCTCGCCAAACTCGGACACGCGGTACGGATCTATACCCCGTATGGCACTGATTGGTACGGCTACCTGATACGCCGTCTCGCCGAGCGCCCAGCTAACTTAAGGTTCTTTGCTCGAAGCTTGATCACCAAATCATAGGTTGCTGACGAAGCGGCCAGCCAGTTAGAGCCAGTCAACGCGGGGAGCGATCAGGGCATACCCCACGAACGCTGTGATGTCGAGCAAGCTGTGTGCCACTACCAATGGGCCAACACGCTTCCACCGTAGGTAGATCAGGCCGAAGATCACACCCATGATCATGTTTCCGATGAAGCCACCGATGCCTTGGTAGAGATGGTACGAACCACGGATGATCGCGCTGAGCGCGATGATCGCAATCACGTTCCAACCGACCTGCCGCAATCGGGTGAATAGATACCCGATCATGACGACCTCTTCTAAGACGGCATTCTCCAAAGCCGACAAGATCAATACCGGCAGGGTCCACCAGTGATCACCCAGCCCGGAAGCATGTACGTCGGTGTTCATCCCGATGATCCGGGCGAGCGCGTACAAGCCGAGCCCAGGTATGCCGATGGCTAGGGCGATCAAGGCTCCGAAGCCAAGATCGAATCCTGGTCGCTGTAGGTCGAAGCCGATGATACGGCCGGCTGGTGGATCGGTGAGGTTCAGCAGGTAGAGGGCCAGCAGCACCGGCATGAGCGCAAAGGCAATTCCGACCAGCTGATATGTCAGGTCCAGCCAGGGTCGGTCTGGGGTCACCGAGGCATTCAGCGTGGAAGTTTGCTGAGCCAACGGCACATTGCGCGTCAGTCGCTCGATGATGCGTAGCACCGAATAGATCGCAGATTGCCCGAGCGAGATGCCCAGCACGATGACTACCTCGAGGCCAAGACGCGTCCGGTCTACCGAGGGCGCGTCGTGCCATCTCACGACGCCCATCCTGCCTGCTGCGCCAATACGCGGAATCACGACGCGACGGGAAGCTCCGCCGCATTGTGAATGATCATCACTTTCGTATTCGATAGTGCAGATGCGTTACGCGGTCGCCTTGGACGATCTCGGGGTCTTCGAGCAACAGCGTCGACTCGTCATAGTTGCCGAAATATCGCACGCCGGAGCCGAACACGACCGGCACAAGATCGATTCGTAAGTCGTCGACCAGTCCAGCGCGCAGTGCCTGTCCAGTGAGGTTGCCGGCTGTCAACGACACGTCTCTGTCACCCGCGAAGGTTTGAGCCTGAGCCACGGCACTCTGTACGCCGTCGGTCACAAAGCTGAACGGCGCATCTGGAAAGGGCCAGTCAGTGGGTGGCTCGTGTGTTACAACGAAGACTGCCTCGCCCACTGCTGGGCGACCGTTCCATCCATTGGTCAGATCGAACAGACGGCGACCGATCACGTCAACGGCGATGTTGGACCAGGCCGTGCGCAAGTAATCAGCGCTGGCTCGCGAAATATGGAACACCATGCTGGGGTCGCTGCCGCTGAATTCGACGTCTCCGTTGTCAAACCAGTCGAACAGCGGACCGACTTGATCATTTGTGTCGGCGATGAAGCCGTCGAGTGACATGGACGCCTGGACAATCACTTTCCCCATGGGCAGATTGTGCCTTGAGCCGGTCGCAGCGCATGTGTGGGATGAAGGCGCGCTGAGCTTGTTGAAGCGCGGTGTTAAGAAAAGTCCCTTGAGCTTGTCGAGGGCGGTGAGCTACCCCGGCGCCCGCGTCGCGCTCTGCCGCTGAAGTCCAGCCGCTAAAGTCCAGCCGCGCGGCGGGCGGCCAGCTCAATTTGCGCCGTACCCAAGACGCGTACGATCGCGGCAATAGTCGAGGTAAGCTTCGCCGGATCGGTGACGGTTGGCTTCGCTGGCCACTTGATCAGTATCGCTGCGGGGGTATCGGGCGGTTGGACTAGCTCGACAGCAAGTTGATCGGACTGGGTAACCGAACCGACTGCCAGCAACCGATCTGAGTCACTTGATAGTGCGTTGTCCACACGCCTGGAGTTTCCCATAAAACTGAGTTTTACACAGATGCAGAAGTTTTTCCTCGCATCGCGCACAATGCAATAAAATCTCTCGACCATTGCACGTTTCTCGCGGTCAATTACCCAGTTTGGCCCATCCGCAAGCTCTTGGTGCTGGAGGATCGCTTCGGGGTCGTCAGGGCGCCGACTAAGCGAACCCCGCTTCGCCCGGACCACACCCGAGACTATGGGCGGGGCATTTTGGCCAGGATCTGTGGCACTGCACATAGGTCCCGAGAAGCCGGGCGGCGATAGGGTGACGGCATGACCGAGATCAAGCAGATCATTGTCGGTGTGGACGGGTCGGACAGCAGTCGAGCTGCTCTGCGGTGGGCGTACGACGAAGCCGCGCATCATGGCGCATCCCTCAAGGCCGTCACGATCTGGCACGGGCCGCCGTTGCCGCAGAGCCC
>DATDKX010000386.1:0-3001 GCA_036519615.1 Propionibacteriaceae bacterium | reverse complement strand
TAGATCTCGCCGTGTACGAAGTATGCCCGTCGCAAGGGTGACGGCGACTCGGTTTTGCTCGCCATGCTCGGGATCCCACCTACCCTGGCCGCGCATATGTGTTGAGTGAGCGGAGTCGCCGCAAGGCCGATTACGGAACTTGTCCCACTGGCCGAGGAAATAGTCCCGGTTGTGGTAACCGATCTTGGTGATGATGGGATGCATGACCGAGACCTGCGTGATATGCGGCGGGTAGCTGATCAACTCGCCGCCGTCGGCGACAATCGGCTCCAGCTTGTAAAAACCCTTAGCCGCCGTCCAGATGTCTTCGTACTTGGTGGGCATCATCGACAGCACGGGTCGGTACGGGCGGTCAAGGTAGATGACTCGGTCTCGGCCGAGATTCCCGCACAGAACTCCCACGCGTCCTCAGGGGTGCCGAATGCGGCCGCATGAAGCGTGTCAGTTCCGGAGGCTCTCTTGCTCGGCTGCCACAGTGGGGGACGCACGTCTTGCGGCGACCTTCAAGCCCACGGCGATCTTCTGCGATTCCGGCTGTTCCTCGACTGATTCGGTCTCGAACAGCAGCCACACCGCTCCCAGTGGGGGGATCGTAACCGGTGCGGAGGCCGGGTACCCATGCGACGGCACCGGTTTCGCTACCACCTGGCCGAGGTTCCCGTACTCCCCGGTCCCGTCGTAGTGAGCGGCGTCGGTGTTGAGGATCTCCTTCCACACCCCATCTTCGGGAAGGCCGATCCGATGGTCGGGCCGCGGCTCGGTCGAGAAGTTCACCAGGCAGGCAATGATCTGCCCCTCGCCGTCGTAGCGCAGGTAGGAGAAGGCGTTTCCGCCGCGATCATCAGCGTCGATCCAGGAGAAGCCTGCGGGATCGTTGTCTAAGCAGTACAGGGCGGGATTCTCGCTGTAGATGGCGTTTAGATCCGTGATCAGCCGCTGGACGCCGCGATGGCCCCAGTTGCCCGATTCCTCCCAGTCCACACCCCGCTGCTCGCTGAACTCCCGGCGCTGACCGAAGTCTGTACCCATGAACAACAGCTGCTTGCCCGGGTGAGACCACATGAACGCGTAGAAGGCACGCATGGTCGCGAACTTTCGCCATTCATCCCCAGGCGCCCGCTCAAACATCGACCCCTTGCCATGCACAACCTCGTCATGGCTGATCGGCAAGATGAAGTTCTCTGAGTACGCGTACGACATCGCGAACGTCATCTCGTCGTGGTGGTACTGGCGGTAGATCGGGTCCTGGCTGTAGTAATGCAGGGAGTCGTTCATCCACCCCATGTTCCATTTGAACCCGAAGCCCAACCCGCCATGCGCCACAGCCCGAGTGACGCCCGGCCACGAGGTCGACTCCTCGGCAATAATCATCGTGCCCGGCTCACGCCGGTAACTGTGGGAGTTGACCTCCTGAAGCAGCGCGATCGCCTCGAGGTTCTCGTTGCCGCCGTACTTGTTTGGGATCCATTCACCAGCCTTGCGGGAATAGTCCAGGTAGAGCATGGAGGCGACGGCGTCGATGCGGAGGCCGTCGATGTGGAACTCGCGCAGCCAGTAGTAGGAGTTGGCGATCAGAAAGCTCCTCACCTCGTTCCGGCCGAAGTTGAAGATGTAGGAGCCCCAGTCGGGGTGCCAGCCGAGCCTTGGATCCTCGTGCTCATACAAAGCGGTGCCGTCAAAGCGCTGCAGCGCCCACGGGTCGGTGGCGAAGTGGCCGGGAACCCAGTCCATGATCACGCCGATGCCAGCTTGGTGCAGCGCGTCGATGAGGTGGCGGAATTCGTCGGGCGATCCGAGCCGGGAGACGGGCGCGAAATAGCCGGTGACGTGGTAGCCCCACGAGCCTTCGTACGGGTGCTCGGCGACGGGGAGGAACTCGACATGGGTATATCCCTGCCGGGTCACGTAATCCACGAGATCGTCGGCGAGTGCGGAGTAGGTGAGTCCGTTACGCCATGAGCCCAGATGCACCTCGTAGATGCTGACGGGCTCCCGATACTGTTTCTTTTCCCCGCGGTACCACATCCATTGCTCGTCGCCCCAGACGTAGGAGCTGGTATAGACGATCGAAGCGTTGTTCGGCGACGCCTCGCAGAAGCGGGCCATCGGGTCGGCCTTCTCCCGCTGTGCGCCATCAGCCCCCAGCACCTCGAACTTGTACAACTCACCGCTGCGAACCCCCTTGACGAAGAGCGCCCATACCCCGGTGTCAGGAATCAGCTGCATAGCATGCTGTTCGGAATTCCAACCATTGAAGTCGCCGATGACCCCAACCTCGCGCGCGTTCGGCGCCCACACCGAGAAGCGGGTGCCTAAGACCTCGCCGCGGTCGGGGTCTTGCACCGTGGTCTCGATCGCGCCGAGCCGCTGCCAGCACTCGCTGTCATGACCCTCGTTAAATCCCCGGAGATCTTCGCGCGTGAGGTTGCCTGTGGCTGCGACGTCTGCCATGCATACTCCTACAGGGCCAGGTGGTCGTATGGGGTACCTGATGCGAAGACTACTGTGACCGGACTGATGCGGGTCTGCCGGTGAATGATGGCTCGCGTTTGGTCTGAAAGGCGGTGATGCCCTCGGTGTAGTCCGCAGTGCGGGTGGCCTCGCCCTGGGCGTCGGCCTCCGTGGCGAACACAGCGTCAAAGCTCAGGGCGGCGTCGGTGATGCGATGCGTGATCCGCTTCGACAACCGGAACGCCTGTATCGGGCCCGCGGCAACCCGTCTGGCGACGGCCAGCGTCTCGTCGAGCGACTCGTCCTCCGGCACCCCTCGGTTGACCAGATCCCACTCCGTGGCCTCAGTGCCATTCAGCAGTTTGCCGGTGTAGATGAGTTCCAGAGCGCATCTTCGCCGAAGTCCTCCTGCGCTTCTGTCAGGCCTGACTCTGACGACAGGCCCGCCCAGCCGGAATCGTGAACCTCGGATGGCTGCGCGGCACCCGCCATAGCCTCGAGACGGTCAAGGTCCTTGAGCAACCATTGGATCCAGGCAGCACGATCCCGC
>DATDKX010000385.1:0-7689 GCA_036519615.1 Propionibacteriaceae bacterium | reverse complement strand
AAGGACACTGAAAGCCGACCGATGCCGGGTTCATGCATTCACCGCAGATCGGTCGATCGCATCGCTGGCAGGAAATACCGGGCATCCGCTCCGGATGGCGATAGCACGGAGCAAAACCCGGAGGTGAAAAGTCCGGGCCGGCATTCGGAGTCTGACTCACGTGGAATTGTCACCCGAATCGATGCTGCCAGAATCGATTGACACCGACTCGATGACCACGGGGTCGACCGGGCGGTCACCTCGTCCGGTCCGCACCTGAGTGATCTCGTCCACGACGTCACGGCTGGCCTGGTCGGCCACCTCACCGAAGATCGTGTGCCGGCGGTTGAGATGAGGCTGCGGACCGACGGTGATGAAGAACTGCGAACCGTTAGTGCCCGGACCAGCGTTGGCCATGGCCAACAGGTATGGCTTATTGAAGGCAAGATCGGGATGGAATTCGTCGCCGAACTGGTAGCCCGGACCGCCTGTGCCCGTCCCCAACGGGCAACCGCCTTGAATCATGAAGCCATCGATTACGCGATGGAAAGTCAGCCCGTCGTAAAACCTGCCAGTCGTCCTCACGCCGGTCCTGGGGTCGGCGTACTCCCTAGTGCCTGTAGCGAGCCCCAAGAAGTTGTCTACTGTCTTGGGAGCTTGATCACCAAAGAGCACCAGGTTGATGTCGCCATGGTTGGTATGCAGGGTTGCAGTCTGCTGTGCCACTTCGAGGCACCTTTCTGTCGTGATCATCCTCTGGCTCTGTCCAACCGCGCCCTTCGACGGACTCAGGACGCAGGTCCGGCAGCCATCCTGTCAGACCGCACAAGATGGCGATACGGTGGGAAATGCTCCACCGGGGAGCATGAGGTTTCTCACAACGGAGGAAACGTGTCTAGGAGTTCCCGCCGCGCTGAAGCCGCCCGAAAGCAGGTTGCGCCAGTCTCCGAGGATTTTGTGCACTCGGCCGCTGACCGTGTCGGACCGATGGTCCACTCCGCAGCCGACCGAGTAGGGCCGCTCGCGCAAACCGCCGCCACCCGAGTCGGGCCGCTTGCTGAAGCCGCCGCGGATCGGATCGGCGCCGCCGCTGACAAAGTGTCACCGCTCGCCCATTCCGCAGCGGATCGGCTGGGACCGCTGGCCCAATCGGCTGCAGAGCGAGTGGGCCCGATCACTCACGATGCTGCTGACCGGCTAGCTCCGCTCGCGCACTCAGCCGCGGATCGCGTCGCTCCCTTGACCCACCAAGCCGTCGAGCTGGTCTCACCGTATGCCCAGCAGGCGGTCGGCAGAGTATCCCCGTATGCACAACAAGCTGCTGAGCGGATTGCGCCGATCGCCAGCTCTGCCAAGCAACGTGGCGCTCGGGTGGCTCATGATGCGGTCGACAGGCTCGCCCCAGTCCTCGATGAAACACTCGAGAAAGTGAGTCCAGCCGTGGAAGCCGCACGCAGCAGGATGTCCGAAGAGATCGTTCCCAAGCTCAGCCAGGCATTGAGCGCCGCTGCAGGCGCGCCCGTTGTTGCGGAGGCAACGAAGCGCGGCAAGGCTGTTGTCGCCGCAGCTAAGGGTGAGCTCGAGCCGCCGAAGCAAAAGAAGAAGAGGCGCTGGCTGGTCAGACTGGCAATTGTGGCAGCAGTTGCAGGGGCGGCGGTGTTCGCGGTCCGGAAGTTTCTAGGTGGCAAGGACGCCGACTGGCAGGCCGCTCGGCCGACCACCCCGTACGCGCCGCCTGCGCAGACAAGTGCGTCCCCAACAGTTGGGACAACAGCTGGGGCACCCGTCGTCGATGCGATGGACGACGACAATGCACACGAGGATCCTCAGGGCGGAGCGTCGGCGCACATGCTCAACCTCGAGGCGGACGGCGCATCGGTGCCGGATCAGCCAGCTGAGGGCGGGGAGTACGATGCTCCAGCCGAGATGACCACGAGCGTCGACGAAGCTTTCGCAGAGGCAGCAGACAGGATCGGCGTCGAAGCTCCCGCAGACATCAGTGGTGCAGGGGATGCGGCTCTCTTGGAAATGCCGACGCGCGCTGAAGAGACGCCGACTGATAGCACGCTCGCTTCCGAGGACGTCGAAACGCCTACTAGCGATGAGGGATTGGCCGGGCCGACACCTGGCAGCGATCACGACGGCGCCGTGCTCAGCGAGCCGGCAGTCGCCCCCGGAGCCGGAGCGCCGCGGTACCAAGGTGAGGGCGTCTATGTCGGAAGTGAGCCCCCTGAGGGCTTCACCATCAAGGGCAACGAGCGCTCGATGAAGTACCACGTACCGGAGTCGGCGGGCTACAGCCGGACGGTAGCCGAGGTCTGGTTCAACAGCGAGGATGCGGCCCAGCAAGCCGGCTTTGTGCGCGCCCAGCGATAACGTCGGGGACCATTTGTAGCTTTCTTGCGGTCGATAACGAGCGGCACCGCGAAAGTTCGCGAGTTTGAGGACGCCGTTAACATTCGGCCCCTTCGCGAAGCCTTCTACAGATAGAGGGCTCGATGAAGGGGACGTGGTATGGCAGTGCTTGGCGAGCACGAGGGGGCTGGCGATCATTGGGTGGATGCCGGACCGTTCAGAGCGCAATTGCGATATCTGATGGCAAGCGGCTCTCTCAGTGTCGATGATGTGGCTGCCATTGCGGGCATCTCTTCGCGTCTAGCGGATCGTCTCCTCCATGGACGCAACGGTCGACCGTTGCGCCGGATCAGTCCTGACGCCGCGCGCCGGCTGATCCAAGTTTCTGATCAGCATGTCCAAGCGCTGCGGAGAATCATGGTGCCCGCGGCCCCAGCGAGGCTGCAACTGCGTCGCCTGTATCGCGCCGGATGGGGGAATCTGGCGATCGCCCAGCGAGTCCGCGTCGCGGCTCCCGAGCTCGTCGAATTGGCAGCTGGTGCCGATACCTGTTCCCTCTTGCTCACGGTCCGCCTGACCGCGGCCGCCCGCGCTGCGGACAGCCTGCGCTACCGCCGTCGGCTGTCCTCGTTGCCGCCCAGAACTGTTCGGCCCTCCAGAACTTTTCGGGAGCATGCGGCGTGATGCCCAAGATCTGTAGGCCGCGAGGTTGCGATTGTCGCGACTCCTGCCCCACTAGGATCACCGCGTGATCGGGGACGCTCCGGCTGCAATTGCCATCGCCCTCATGATCGCCGTGGCCTGTGCTTTGCTGGTGCGACCGGTCTTGCGACGACTCCCGGAACCAGCAGATGCCGACGGTAAGCCGCCCTATCGGGACCTTGCCAGCATCCGTTTCCTGCTCAGCTGCGGTGTGCTTGCGGGAGTGGCAGCCGCCGTCAGCTGGATCAGCCTGCCGCACTACACCCAACCAATGTGGTCGGTGCTAGCGATCCTGGGAGTGCTGCTCGCTGCCATCGACGTACGCACCAGCTGGCTGCCGCTGAGACTGACGCAAGTCGCCTGGCTGGCGATGGCCGCGGCTGCAGTCGCAGCTGCTCTGCTAGGTGGGGGCGTCTGGGTTGCGATCCGAGCAGTAGCCGGTGCGACGATTGCCGGGGCCGTCTACCTGCTCGCGTGGCTCATCTCACGCGGTGGCCTCGGTTTTGGTGACGTACGGTTCGCGCCGTTGCTGGGGGCCGCCGCGGCCGCCGACTCATGGACTCTGCTGTGCCTGACCTTACTGCTTGGCACCGTCGTAGGCGGGCTCGTGGGTCTGGTACGACTCGTCCAGCGCCGGCGTGAGGCATTTCCGTACGCGCCTGAGATGTTGATCGGCGCCTACGCCGCCTGCATCGTCACGATGATCACGTAACGATGCGGCCTAGCCCGTCGACGAGCTCAGGGCGCTCGGCCTTTCCACCCCTAGGACGTACAGCGCCGCGCGTGCGTACGCGTCCGCAGCGTCGAGTTCCGGCTCGGTGTGGTACGCCTTGCCCGGGCCGCTGACAGTAACGACGAAGCCCGCTGCCGCGAAATCGAGTGACAAGAAGTAGTCACCGAGCATTTCGCGGAGCTGATTTTCCCGGGGCAGCCATACCACTCCGTCGGACTCGACTGAGTCCAGCGCCCACTCAACGGTTCCATTGAAGTGAAAACGCGATTCCCCGTTCGCTACGACCAACTCGACGACCATGTCGCTCACCGTAAAAACCGAGTCGGCGATCTCTGGGCGTGGGATGAAAAACATGTCGCCGTTGACCGGCGTCCACGACACATGCGGGGCGAGCCGCCTGGCGAGATCGCGTGAGATCACGGGTGCAGTATGACGCGGCAGGCAAGAGCAGCGGTAATCATGTTGATCACTCAGCTCGGCTCCAGGCTCTATCACCTGATCTCTTCCCAGGCGCGCATAGGCTCGAGGGGTGACCGCGGCGCCCAGACCTGGCTGGTATCCGGATCCAGCCGGTGCCCCTGGACTCTACCGCTGGTGGGATGGCAGCCATTGGGCCGACGTGACCAGTGATTCGGTCCAGGCCCCGCCGCCTCTTGCTCTTCCGGTCGAGGCAGCTGGAGGCGTCCCCCCGTATCGCCATGCTTCACCGCTGCGCATCGCCGCTGCCCTCGGCCTGGGGTTCGCATTGTTCATTAGTGCCTCGATCGGCCTAGGACTCGCAATTTGGCCGACCCAGTCCAACACGCCCGCGCAGCGGGCAGCGGGCGGCCCCGGTGGATTGCCCAGTGTCGGAAGCGTTGGGACCGATCCCGTCGGCTACCTTGACGAGCGCACGCGGACTGCGACCATTGGACCGGCCTCCCTCACCATGCCGGGTGATCCGTACATCCTCTCGCCCGATCCCATGGCGATCCGCGGAGTGCTCGACCTCCTCTTTTGGGCCAGTGCGCCGGTACACACTCGATACGACGGCAAACACGACTGGTCATCCGGCGTGCTGCTCGGCCGGGTGGCGCAATCGAGTAGCCAAGTCGAACTCGAGACGGAAGGAACGCTTGCCCTGCATCGGCTGAGCAATGCGATCTTCGATGAACACCCCACCGAACTGAAGGGGCTGAGGTGGGACGAGCATGCCGTTAATGGGCGACCTGGCATGCTGTTTTCTGCTCGGGTGTATTACTCCGTCGACCGGTTGCCTAGTCGCTACGACACCGTCACGGCAGTGGTGGTGCGGCTCGATGATGGGTCACTGATTATGGCCGCCAGCTCGGTACCCAACGACGCCGATTCTGACGTCGCCCGCCAAGCAGCCGACGCGTTAAAGACGCTCAGCATTCGCTAGTAGCTACTCGATCGTCACTCCGGCTCCCGAGCTGGCGTGCGACGCGGGACCGGAGCGAAGGAACAGTGCGCCCACGGCGGCCATGGCAGTGACCGCTGCAGTCAGCAAGAACAAGTTGGCGTAGGAGTTGGCTAGTACGGACACCTGCGTACGCCGATACAGCCCGAAGAGCTGCAGTAGGTGGAGATGGGCCGCCTGGCTCGTACTTTGTACCAGATCTGCCCGGCCTTGCGCCAGCTGTGCCTGCTGGGCGGTCGCTAGTGCCGTCAAGGCAGCGAGTCCGAGGGCTGCACTGACCCGTTGCACAACGGTATTGATCGCGCTACCGCTGTTGGTCTGATCCGGGCCGAGCGAGGCGAGACCGCCGGTCATGATCGGCATCATTGCCAGGCCCACACCCGCGGCACGGATGCACGTCCACATCACGATCTCTTCGCGCGTCATGTCGGGATTGATTCCGGCGAGGCCGTAGCTGCCGAACGCGGCGACCAGCAGTCCTGACACAACCAACCATCGGGGGCCGATCTTGTCGTACAGGCGACCGGTGATCGGCATCAGGAAGCCCATGACCAAGGCCTGAGGCAGGATGAGCAGCCCGGTGTCGAGGGCCTGATATCCCTGTCCGGCTTGCAGGAACAAAGGTATGTAGAACAACGTGGCGAACATCCCGGTCATCACGACGCTCATCACGATCAGCGATGTGGTGTACGCGGCGCTGTGGAACACCTTCAAATTCAGCAGCGGGTGATCGACCTCGAGTTCGATAGTGACAAACAGAGCCAGCGACAGCAGGCCGCCGACGATCAAGATCAGCACACGGTAGCTCGTCCAGCCCCAGGACTGGCCCTCGGAAAACGCCAACAGTAATGCCACCAGGCCCGTCGCAACGGTGATGAAGCCCCACACGTCGAACGGGCGGGTCGGCGCTCGACTGAACTTCGGCAGGGCGACTGCCGCTGCGACGAGCCCCAGCACTCCGACGGGGACATTGATGTAGAACACCAGACGCCAACTCAAGTACTCGACGAGGTAACCGCCGAGTGTGGGACCGATGGCGGGAGCGAACACGATACCTAGGCCATACATTCCCATTGCGGTGCCGATCTTGTGACGCGGCACGATCCGATACACCATCGTCAGCGTTACCGCGGGCAGCAGCCCACCGGGAATTGCCTGGATTACTCGGAAAGCGATCAAGCTATCGAGGCTCCACGCCAACCCACACAGCGCTGAGCCAAGAGCGAAGCCCGCCAGCGCGATCATGTACACCCGATCGAGTCCGAACCGATCACCCAGCCACGCGCTAGCCGGTACGACGACGCCGAGGACCAGGCTGTACGCCGTAGTGACCCACGCAACGTCCGCTGTGCTGCCACCGAAGTCGGACTGGATGGTAGCGATGGCGACGTTCACGATGCTTACGTCGAGTATCGACATGAACATCCCCCCGATGAGAACCGCAAGGGGGATGCGCCACCCCGCTGCGGGTGGCGCCGTGACCGGCACGGCCCGGCTCTCCAGCGGCGCGGGTTCAACGGGCCGGTCCGGCGCATGCTGAGCCGCCCGTGCCGCAGCGTCCTCGCGGACAGCCGTACCGGCGGGAGCGGTCTCGGTGCTCATGAGCGGCTACTCAGCTTAGGAATCAGGTTGGCCTAACAACGTCAGGATATGTTGCGGACTGACGTCGCTCAGTGTCGATGGATCTTCACGGTGACATTCATGCCAGGCACCAAGGGCAGGCTCTTCAGATCATCGATAACGATCTTGACGGGGATCACCTGGGTGACCTTCTGGAAATTGCCCGACGTGTTGGACTGCGGAAACAGCGAAAAGACGCCGGCCGCGCCGGTCTGCACTTCGACGACCCGACCGGTGAGGTGATCATCAGGGAAGGCGTCGACCGAAATGTCTACGGCGCGGCCGATCTGCACCTTGTCAATCTCTGTCTCCTTCACCCGGGCGGTGACGAAGACACCGGCGCTGTCGTAAGCGATGGCCAGCTGAGTGCCCGCAGTGACGAACGACCCCTCAACGCCGTTGTCCACTGCGACGGTCCCGTCTGCGGGCGATCGAATCACCATCTGAGGTTGCACGTAGCCACCCTGGATCTCGATCCTCCCGACTGGTGCGTTCTTGTGCAGCGATGTGCCCTGCTGTCCGCGCCAGTCGATCAGGGTGCCGGTTGCCGGAGCGTTGATCGAGATCTGGTTCCCGTCGATCTGGGCGTTATCGGTGGTGACGTAGTTGCTGGTGTTGAAGATGTAGTAGACACCGAACGCGGCAGCAGCAAGCAACGCGAGGACGGCAATGATGAGCAATCTGATCTTGGTGGCACGCTTCAGCGGCCGTCGGCGTGCCGGAGAGCTCGACTCCGGATCGGGAGGCGCGGCCTCGGGTTCACTGGATGACTCGGCCACCGCATTCTCTGTCACGGTTCCTCCAACGCTCCCGTCATCGGCCTGAAGTCAGGACTACGCGCTGCCCCTCCGACAGACCCGAGAGCACCTCGGTCCGGTCA
>DATDKX010000384.1:0-16033 GCA_036519615.1 Propionibacteriaceae bacterium | reverse complement strand
GTTCGAACAGTGGCGCCGGCCCCTGGAACGGCTGGCCGAGCGGCAACCGGTCTTCACGATCACCGATCGGGCCGACACCGGCGACGCACTGCTGGCGTCGACATCGCTGCCGCTCGCATTCGCGCGAGGCAGCGCCGCGCTCGAAGAGCTGGTCGGCGAGCGGGACGTGCGGATCGTGCTCTATCTCAACCAGGTCGAGCCGAATTTCCGGATGCTGCGCTTCGCGGCGCCGGTGCACATTCAGATTGGGCACGGCGAAAGCGACAAGGGCGGCAGCGTTTCCAACCAGCACAAGGCCTACGACCTGACCTTCGTAGGCGGCGACGCGGGCCGTGATCGACTGGCCCAAGCTCTGCGGGGTTTCGATCCCAGCGAGCGCACGCTGGCCATCGGCCGCCCGCAGCTCGACCACGATTACCCGGGCGCACCACCCTGGCTGCGAGACTCAGGACTGCGGGTTTGGTACGCGCCCACCTGGGAAGGTGATCGGTCCAGCATCGCGTACGGGTCGCTGGCCAGCCATGGCGTGGCGATCATCGAGGCTCTACTTGCCGATCCTTCGGTACGCGTCATTTACCGGCCGCACCCTCGAACCGGATACGCCTCGAGCAGTCACCGTGCGGCGGACAAGACGATCCGCGCGCTGCTGGCAAAGGAGGGCAACCGGCATCTGGTTGATCGTGAAGGTTATGGCTGGCAATGGGACTTCGCCGACGCCTGCATTACCGACATCTCGGCGGTCGCCTATGACTGGCTGGCGACTGGTAAGCCGCTGCTGATCACCGAGCCCGCGCGGAGTGCGTACCGTCCGCCTTCAGCGCTGCTTGACACCATTCCGCTACTAAGTGCCGCTGAGGCGCCAGAAGTGCTGGCAAAGATCCGTGCCCTGCAAGGTGATTCCGATGCCCGCGACAAGCTCCGCGGTTTGGCTTATCACTATTTCGGTGATGTCAGCGCTCAGCAGAGCACGAAACGGTTCGAGGATGCGATCGAGCGCGCATACGAGATCCAGCGTTCCTCACCAAACTGAGATCTCCGCAGCTGCGAGCGTCGGCATTGCGCGAGCAGCACCAATACTTTGGTGATCTCAGTCAAAGCCCGCGCAGGAAATCGATGTCGTCGTCAGGTGCCTTCGGGCGGGGCTTTCGTTTCGTACCCGAGGACTCCGCGGTGGGTCGACCGAGCAAGAGCCAGCAGACGGCGCCCGCCAGAGGTAGGCAGATGATCGCCGTTGCCCACAGCCAGCGAGGCATCCGGCGGACAGCGAACGGCGGGGCCTGAGCCACCTCGACGACACAGTAGATCATCAGCAATCCGATGATGATGATCGGTAGATACCGCCCCATAACGGAAGTATGCGTCTTGGGCCCGGGTCGATACAACACTCGACGATAGGCTGTCGGGATGCCCCGCGAAGCTAGCGTCGCTATGCTCTGGCGCCGAGCTGTGGGCTGGTTCTGGAGGACGGGGTGACGGCTGGTTTCGATGTCGGTGCGGAGCGACCTGCCCGTCCGACAATTGCTCAGCTGCGTGAGGTGACACAGCCGCCCAGCGTGCGTAATCGTGCTGCCGCCGAACACTGGGTTGCGCATGCCTATCTAAGGGATATTTCTCCCTATCTGACACGGATTCTGCTGCGAGCCAGGTTCAGCGCGAATGGCGTCACCTGGCTGATGATCATCAGCGCAGCCGCAGCTGCCGTGGCGACCGGATGGCCTTCGCTGCTTGGCGCCATCCTTGCGGTGATCTTGGTGCAATTGCAGATGCTGCTCGACTGTTGCGACGGCGAGGTGGCGCGCTGGCGGCAAACGTCATCCCCGGTTGGTGTCTACCTCGATCGGGTTGGGCACTACGTCGCCGAATGCGGGATTGCGGTCGCCCTCGGCGTACGGGCCACAGGCCATCTGCAGGCCAGTGGAGTGTGGATCAGCGCAGGGCTGTTGTTGGGACTACTTGTCGCCTTGAACAAGGTGGAGAACGACCTGGTGCATGTCGCCCGCCACTACGCCGGCATGCCGCAGGTGCCTGACGTCGAGAATGTCCGTGCGCCGAGGGGCGGCGTGCTGCGCAGCGGCCGGCGGCTGGCGCGAGTGATCCCGTTTCACCGAGTTTTTCATTCGGTGGAGTTGTCGATCCTGGTGCTGATCGCCGCCATTGTTGATCTTTTCGTAGGTGGAGCGGCGACCAAGGTTCTGCTCGCGGCGCTGGTTGTCGCAGCGTGCCTGACATTGATCGGTCATCTGATCGCCGTACTGGCATCCTCAAGGCTGCGATGACGGCGACTGTGCGGCCGAATGTGGGGCGGCCGAAATTCGGGGTCGTCGTCTTGACGATGGGTAACCGGCCGGACGATCTGACTCACGGCCTGGCCAGCCTCATGCGCCAACGTGAGGTTGACCTCGATGTCGTCGTTGTTGGCAACGGGTGGTGGCCGGTGGATTTGCCGAATGGGGTGAAAGCCAAAGGGCTGGCATCCAATCTGGGGATTCCGGCCGGTCGTAATGCTGGAGTGCCGCTGGTCGAGGGAGAGCTGCTGTTCTTCCTCGACGACGATGCCTGCTTGCCGACGAATGACATTTTGGCCCGGATGGCGGCGCAGTTCGCCGCAGACCCCAAGCTCGGGATGATCCAACCCCGGGTTGTCGATCCTCAGGGCCGGGAGGCGCCGCGTCGCTGGACTCCACGGGTACGCGTCGGCGACCCAAGTCGTAGTAGTCCTGCGATGAATGTCTGGGAGGGCGCGGTTGCCATTCGTCGGGATGCCTTCGAGTTTGCGGGCGGCTGGCCGGAGCCATTTTGGTACGCCCATGAGGGCATCGAGCTGGCCTGGCGGGTGTGGGACGGCGGCTTCCATGTGCGTTACGACGGCGACATTGAGGTGCATCACCCAGCCATCCAGCCGACCCGGCACGCTGAGTTTTACCGGTTTCAGGCGCGCAACCGCGTCTGGCTGGCTAGGCGTAACCTGCCGCTGCCCGTGGCTGTGATCTACGTCCTGGCATGGGCCGGAGTGTCTGTGCTCCGACTGCGATCGCGTACTGCCTGGCGTGAGACGCTGCGCGGCTATCGCATCGGGTTCACTGAGCCGGCGGGGGAGCGGCGCCCGATGAGCTGGCGAACCATCTGGCGCATGACCCGCGCCGGGCGTGCCCCAATGATTTAGGCGCCGGTAATTTAGCGATGGTGGAACAGGTCGATAAGAGCGATCGCGCGTGGTCAGAATGGGCGATCGGGCAGGTCGAGGCGGACGCGAATCGCAGTGCGGATACTCACATGCACCCATTTCCGCTGCCGCCGGATTGGGGTATCAGTCTTTATCTGAAAGACGAGTCGGTGCATCCGACCGGGAGCCTGAAGCATCGGTTGGCCCGATCCCTGGTGCTCTATGGCCTCTGCAACAACTGGATCGGTGAGGGCACCACACTTGTCGAAGCTTCCTCCGGTTCCACCGCAGTTAGCGAGGCCTATTTCGCCCGGCTGATCAATTTGCCGTTCGTGGCTGTGATGCCGGCGACGACCGTACGAGAGAAGATCGAGCTGATCGAGTTCTACGGCGGGCAATGCAAGCTTGTCGAGGATCCGACAACGATCTACCAGGTCGCGGCCGATCTTGCGGCGAGCTGTGGCGGGCACTACCTTGACCAATTCACCTACGCCGAACGGGCCACCGACTGGCGGGGCAACAACAACATTGCCGAATCGATATTCGATCAGTTGAGCCGCGAGCCGTTTCCCATACCCGCCTGGGTCGTCGTGGGAGCTGGCACCGGTGGCACCAGCGCCACTATTGGCCGCTACGCCCGCCTGAAGAAGTACGACACCCGGCTCTGTGTGGTCGATCCGGAGGGATCGGCGTTTTATGCCGGATGGAAGAACCGGGATTCCGCGGTCACCGCGGCAGGCTCCAAGATCGAAGGGATCGGCCGACCTCGTGTGGAGCCTAGCTTCGTTCCCTCGTTGGTGGATCGGATGATTACGGTGCCAGACGCTGCCTCGATCGCTGCCATGCGATGGTGCACCCACAAGCTGGACCGCTGGGTTGGCGGATCGACCGGCACGAATATGTGGGGTGCGCTGCAGCTGGTCGCGGAGATGAAGGCCGAGGGGGTGCAGGGCAGCGTGGTCACACTGCTGTGTGACGACGGCCGACGCTACGCCCACACCTATTACGACGACGCCTGGGTCGCGCAGCGAGGTTGGAACCTGGCGCCATACCAGGCGATACTCGCCTCGTTCGAGGCCTCCGGGATCTGGCCCAGCGATGCGCCCTGACGGCGCCACTCTCGCAGCAACCTACGTGAACATAGGTTGCTGCGGAGGGGTTAGGCGAGTCCGAGAGCGCTGAAGATTAAGCCGGATGCGAAGCCGATGGCGCAGCCGAGCTCCGAAAGGCTGGTCGCTTTGAGGACGCCGATGAGCGCTGGCCCTACGGTCCCCGACAGCATGGTCCGTGACGCACGAATGATCAAGAGAAGCCCGATCAGCCCCAGCAGCCCCCACCAGGTGGTCAGAAGCGCCACGATGATGATCAACGCGCCGCTCAGGGCTACCAAGATCACATACAAGGTCCGCGTCCTGGCATCTCCCAGGCGGGTAGCCAGGGTTCGCTTGCCGACCTCCGCATCGCCGCGGATGTCACGCAGGTTATTGGCTACCAGGATCGCGCACGCCAAGGCGCCGACCCATACCCCGGTCAGCAGTGTCGCGAGCGAGATCCGGCCAACTTGCACGTACGCGGTGCCGCAAACCGCGACCAAACCGAAGAAGACAAAGACAGAGACCTCACCCAAACCGGCATATCCATATGGTCGTTTGCCGCCTGTGTAGTACCAGGCCGCCAGTACACAAGCCACACCGACGGCCAGCAACCACCACTGCTGAGTCACGATCACGAGGGCTAAGCCGGCAAGACCCGCAATCCCAAAGCTGACAAACGCCGCTCGTTTGACCAATGGCGGCGAGGCAAGACCGGAGCCTACGAGCCGCAGCGGACCAACGCGGGCTGCGTCCGCGCCGCGGATGCCATCGGAGTAGTCATTGGCATAGTTGACGCCGACCTGGAGCGCAACACTGACAACCAGTGCCAAGACCGCAGCAAACCATGAGCCGCTGTGCTCGTAGGCAGCAAGACCCGTTCCCGCGATCACCGGAGAACAGGCAGCCAGCAGGGTACGCGGCCGCGCCCCGGCGAGCCACTGCGTCGGCGTCGGCCGAGGAGCTGTTTCGGCGGTCACAGTGGCGCCTGTCTATTGGCAACCGTCTTCATGATCACGGACTCAATCGCAACCCGATCCGGTTTGCCGCTGGAAAGCACCGGTAGCGGATCAAGATGAATGAGTTCGCGCGGTAACGCATACCCCGGTAGCGACTGACACACCGCGCCTTGGAGGTCGCCCAACGAGTGTGCTGAATCCGATACCGCGATGATCAGAGTGCCCCAGACCGCATCTGGAATGCCGAGCACCACCCCGCAAGCGTGCCGCTCGGCTGCCCAGCGCTGGACGCAACGCTCCACCTCGCCAAGATCAACTTTGTGACCCCCAGTGATCACGATGTCGTCAATCCGGCCGAGCACGACCAGCCGCCCGGCTTGCCAACGGCCTCGATCTTGGGTACGAAACCTGCCGTCGATGAGGGCTGCAGCGGTCAAGTCTGGGCGCAGCCGGTAGCCACTGAATAGGCTCCGACTCCTGATCATGATTCGGCCGTCTTCGGTGAGTTCCACGTCGACGCCCTGCAGCGGTTGCCCGCCATAGACACAGCCGCCACAGGTCTCACTCATCCCATACGTCGTCATGACGCTGATACCGAGAGCGGTGGCTCGCTTCACCAAGTCGGGGTTCGCCGAACCACCGCCGACCAGAACCGAGCTGAAACTGGCCAAGGCTTCGCTCAGCTCAGGACGCTGTAACGCACGATCCAGCTGTGCCGGAACCAATGAGATGTAGCGTCGCGCGGTCAGCCCGCCAAGCACGTGTGGCAGATCATTCAGACCGGCACTCGCCCGCACCGCGCGGGTCCCCGCAAGACAGGCGCGGGCGAGCACCATGAATCCGGCGACGTAGTGGACGGGCAGTGCGAGCACCCAATCGCCCGCCCCACCAATGCGGTGATGAGTTGCCTCGACCGATGCGCGGATTGCTGCACGCGACAGTACGACGCCTTTCGGCGCTCCGGTTGATCCCGACGTTGCGATGACCGCCCCTGCATCTGCCTCGGTGACAGGCTGATCGGGCTGCAGCATCGCGATCGCTTGAGCCCGCTCAACGGGATTCAGCGGTAGCGGCGCGATCGGCGGCCCGCCGTGCAGCGACTCGGCCAGCGACGCCGCGACCTCGCTGGACTCCACCATTCGGAGCCGAACGGGTACGGGACCGGCTGCGCTCACGGCGACCAGGCTAGCCATTGCCTACGCGCTGACTTTCTCGAAGCGCCCTTCGACAAGCTCAGGGCGCAATACTTGGGCCAAACTGAGGGCGTGCCAGCCGAGACCTTTTGTTACGCGCTTGGTCTGCGGACCCGCTTTCGCGGCATCACTGAACGTCAGGGCATGATCTGGCGGGGGGCGGCGGGCTGGGCCGAGTGGAGCCCTTTCCTCGATTATGCCGGAGCGGAGCTCGTGCCGTGGCTGCGCGCGGCTGACGAGGCGGCCGAGCGAGGCTGGCCGGCGCCGCTGAGAACAGAAATCCCCGTCAACAGCACGGTTCCCGCGGTCGGGCCTGAGGAGGCGTACGCGATCGCTCGGGCAGCCGGCTGCCGCACAGCCAAGGTCAAGGTTGCCGAGCGGGGCCAGTCGCTGGTCGAGGACGCCGCACGCATAGAGGCTGTCCGGGATGCGCTGGGTCCAGGCGGAAAGATCAGGATCGATGCCAACGGGGCATGGAATGTTGCCCAAGCACTGCATGCCCTAAATCAACTAGCTCAATTCGATCTTGAGTATGCAGAACAGCCGTGCGCAACGGTCGAGGAGCTCGCCGACCTGCGCTGGCGGCTGGCTCGAGCTGGCCTGAATATGCCAATCGCAGCGGATGAGTCCATCCGGCGGGCCGAGGATCCTTACCAGGTAGCGGCGCAGGAAGCCGCCGACATTGCCGTGCTGAAGGTACAGCCCCTGGGCGGAGTCCGAGCCTGTTTGCTGATCGCTGAG
The DNA here is from genome assembly GCA_036519615.1 of Propionibacteriaceae bacterium. Lineage (GTDB taxonomy): Bacteria > Actinomycetota > Actinomycetes > Propionibacteriales > Propionibacteriaceae > Microlunatus. The sequence continues at coordinate 8,886 of DATDKX010000384.1, read as the reverse complement.
CGAGTCGGCCTACCAGTGGTGGTATCTAGCGCCTTGGAGACGTCCATTGGGATCAGAGCTGGACTCGCACTTGCCGCAGCGCTGCCTGAGCTGCCGTACGCCTGTGGGCTCAATACGGTTGCCCTGCTCACCGCCGACCTGGTGAGAGAACCGCTGCTCGCGGTCGACGGTGTGATCCAGCTGCGGGATCTCGTTGTTGAGGAGTCGGTGATCGAGCGGTGCCAGGCCGACCAACAGGTGCACCAGTTCTGGCAGGCTCGTCTCGTGCAGATTCGGGAGCTGGCTGGTGGGTAACGCCACCGCGTGCGCACGGGTAATCATCGAGGAGTTGATCACCCGCGGCGTCCGCGACGTCGTGCTGGCGCCGGGCTCCCGGAGCGCACCGCTGGCGTATGAATGCTTCGAAGCCGACCGCATTGGACTACTTCGGCTGCATGTCCGGGTTGATGAGCGTACGGCGGCCTTTCTCGCACTCGGGCTTGCCAAGGGATCCGGCGCGCCGGCTGCGGTCCTGACAACTTCAGGTACCGCGACGGCCAACCTTCACCCAGCCGTCCTAGAAGCTTGGCATGCCCATGTGCCGCTGATCGTCATTACGGCGAGCCGGCCGCGCTCATTGATCAACACCGGTTCGAACCAGACCGCTGACCAAGATCAGCTTTTCGGCCGGCATGTGCGGGCATACGCGGGACTGTCGGATGAGGCTCTCGATCCTCGGACATGGCGTTTCGAGATGACCCGAATTCTGGCGGCGGCCACTGGACTCAGGACGCGGATGCCGGGACCGGTGCAGCTGAATGTCGAGCTCAGTGAGCCGTTGCTGCCCGCGGAGTCTGCTTGGCCGCCGCCCGCTCGGGAACGTGTCATCACCGCGTCGGAGACTCCAGTAGAACCACGGCCGCTGCCGAACGGCGCTCAGACGGTGATCATTGCCGGTGACTGCCCGCCCGAGGTAGGCGCTGCCGTCGCCAGGCTCGCAGAACAGGCGAGAGTTCCGTTAATGGCTGAGCCGTCGAGCAATGCGCGGCGGGGCGAGGCAGTCCTCTCGACGTACCGGCTGTTGCTGTCCTCGGCGCTTGCCGAGGAGATCGAGCGCGTGGTGGTTTTCGGCCGGCCAACGCTCTCCCGCCCGGTCAGTCGGCTGCTGGCACGCGATGATCTTGATCTTGTCGTGGTGTCGGCGTACGCGGACTGGATTGATCCCGGACGGACCGCCTCCCTGGTGACTGATGAAGTGAGGTTGCCTGAGTCGGGAGATACGGGCTGGTTCGATGCTTGGCACCAGGCAGATGAGACGGTGCGGGACCGTCTCGACGCCTTACTGGCGACGCAGCCGCACTTCACCGGACCGGCGTTGGCTGCTGCCCTCTGGGCCGCCCTTGGCGCTGACGACGTCTTGTTTGCCGGCTCCTCCAGCCCAATCCGAGACCTGGATCTTGCGCCGATCACCGCCGCACCACCGCTGGTGTACGCCAACCGGGGACTCTCAGGCATTGACGGCAATGTCTCTACGGCCACCGGAATCGCGCTGGCACTGGAACGCCCGACTCACGCACTGCTGGGCGATCTTACGGCGCTGCACGATGCCACCGGCCTCGTCATCGGCCCGTCGGAGCCGCGCCCGGACCTCCGCCTCGTCGTGGCCAATGACGATGGAGGCAGCCTCTTTGCCACCTTGGAGCAGGGCGAGCCGGCTCACATGGGGGCCTTTGAGCGATTGTTCGGCACCCCCCACGGAGTGCAATTCGAGGCGTTGGCGGCTGCCGCGGGGATCGGTTATCGACGGGTGGCGGCCGCTGCTGAGCTGGCAAGGATTATTGCGGCGCCGCCCGTCGGGGTGGAATTGGTGGAGGCGGTCATCGAACGGGCGCACCGTCGCACGCTGGATCGCGAGATTACTGCGCTCGCAGCCACGCTCTGACCTGGCTGGTGGCAGTCACGTCGTCCTCGTTGTATTCCAATACGCGGCGCCGGGCCTGGGCACGTATCTCGGCAGTCTCGCCGTGCACAGCCTCGGCGAACCACAGCTGTGAATTCAGTCCTCCGGGATCCTCGTCGCGCCAGCTGAATCCCACATGCCGTGCCATTAACTTCAGCCCGAGGCCGCTGACACCGAAGTAATGCGCCTTGACGACCTCCAGCAGGTCGACGAAGTGCTCCTCGGCGTACCCCGCTGCCCAGTCCAGCAGCTCGTCATGCTCGCGGCGAGCCAGCTCGATGATCTTGGCAATCTCGTAGCCGCTGTAGTGGAAGACAACAACCGATCCTGTGGATTCGACGATGCTTCGCAGCCAGGTAAAGGCATCCACGGCTAGCGCCGCCTCCGCTCTATCGTCGAGATCATCAAAACGGCTGAACTCGTGATAGACGGCACCGCTCCGGCCGGTCTGCTGAATAAGGAATCCCCACAGATAAATCCGGCCATCCAGCGAGCTCTCGATGTCAAGATCGATCTCCACCTCCGCTTGAGGCATCTCGATGGGACCCGTGGTTTCGCGATCGAACGAGATGCCGTCCAGCAGCATCCTGGCCCGCCGTGCTGCCACCCTGATTCGGCCTTCGGCTCCCTCTCGATGGGTGACTTCGGGCAGGTACCACTCCATTAGCTGATCAAGATCTGCGTCCCCGAGGTCGGTGATCGTGGTTATGCCGTGCTGGCGAAGTGTCGCGATCTCTCGCATGTCCAGGGGCGTTTTGTCCAGGCGCAGGCTCACGTCATCGGGATCGAGCTGAGGCAGGCAGTGCTCCCACCACCGGCAGCGCGGACACTCCCTGTTGACGATGGGCCGGACCAGCAGCTCAGGGTCCTGATCAGGCTGGCCGGTCTGCTGCTGCGCAACGGCGGCGATCTTGAGTCGGAAGCTCTGTTCGTAGTCGTAACGCTCGAGGAAGCTGCGTAGCCGCCAACCCTCGGGACGGCTGCGTGAAAACGTCCGCACCTGCGGCTCACCTAGATCGGCCCAAACCAATACTGGTGCTTCGAAAAGATCATCAGTGCCGATGACGCCGGCGAACGCCGGCTCTGCGCCGAACCCGCAGGCTTGAAGCATGCGGTGATAGTGAGCCAACTGAAGAAAATCAGCCAGCCGGCTACCAATCCGTAGCTCATACCCCGAGATGCCGAGTGCTGCTTCAGCGCTGGGGTCGGCCAAAGTCGAGTAGCGCAGCACGCGCGGTTCTTCGGTGTCACCGTCGGTCGGCCGAGAATGCGCAATGATCCTGTGCCACTTCACTTCTACCGGATGGTAGGCAGGCGAGCCGTTTGCACCATCGGCACCGCGAATCAGCAGATCGGGATAGCCCATCCGGTGACCGGGAAGATCAACAGGCAGGCAGCCGCCGATGATCAGCCGGGCACCGGAGCTCATGGCCCGGACACAGGCCTCGATCTGCACTTCGCGGGTACTTGCAGATAGTTGCCGAAGATCGATGATTCTTCCCGGGCAGGTGTTGATCAGCTGTTCCAGCACGGCTACCTGGAATTGCGCGCCACCGTCGAACAGCTCTGTGAGTCCTTCGTTGGCCTCGACCGAAGCTCGCTCGTTTGGCGTCTCAAGGGAAACCGCGGGATTGAACGCGTTCTGGGTTTTGACAGGGCAGCTGCGTGCGGCGTACTCGTCGAGCAAGATCGTTCCCGGCAATATCGTTCCGGGCGGCGCAGTGACTGTCGGTGTCTCGATCATGCTCGGGCCCTATGCAGCGCGACGATTCCACCGGATAGATTCCGCCACTCAACATCTCGCCAGCCGCAATCTTCGATCATGGTCGCCAGTCCCTGCTGATCCGGCCAGGCTTGGATGGACTCGGCCAGGTACTCGTACGCCGCTGGGCTAGAGGAAACCAGCGACGCGATGCGCGGCAAGGCTGCGACCAAATAGTTGGAGTACAGGGTGCGGAACGGGCGCCAGCTGGGCGTGGAGAACTCGCAAACCACCAGTGTGCCGCCGGGCTTGATCACTCGGCGCATCTCGGTAAGGGCAGCTGCGGTGTCTTCGACGTTGCGCAGCCCGAACGAGATGGTGATCGCGTCGAAGCTGACGTCCGCGTACGGCAACTGGAGTGCGTCGGCCGCGACAAAGCTCAAATCGGGCCTGCGCTGCTTGCCGACGAGCAGCATGCCGAAGGAGAGATCGGTCGGGATGACGGTTGCACCGCTGCGCAGGAAGGGCTCGCTGGAGGTTCCCGTACCTGCCGCCAGATCCAAGATCAGCTGACCTGCTCGTGGCGCTACAGCCTCAACCACCTGCCGACGCCAAGCCCGATCCTGGCCAACCGAGAGCACGTCGTTGGCCAGGTCGTAGCGCGCGGCCACCCGGTCGAACATGGCGGCCACGTCGCCGCGTCTCTTATCCAGCGTGGCGCGACCCGAACCAGCAGACTCAGCCTCAGGCACACCGACAGCCTGCCATGTACCACTGACACCTTCGGCGGCCAATGACGTGCGCGGGATGATGGCAGCGGCAATTGTGGCCGCAAAATTATCTGACTAAAGTCAGAGGATGACGGTGGAGACTGAGGCGGTTGGTCGGGTACGCCGCTTCAACCGGCTGGTCACCCAGCGCATCGGCGCCCTTAACGATCACTTCCTCGCCCGGGAGCGGCCACTCACCGAGGCTCGCGTGCTATGGGAGATCGGGCGCGAAGGTTGCGAGGTCCGACTGCTGCGAGCCCGCCTCGAGCTCGACTCCGGACATCTGAGCCGGCTGCTCCGTGCGCTTGAGGCCGACGGCCTGATTCGGGTGGTTCCGAGCCCGGTGGACGGGCGGGTTCGAACTGCCCATTTGACGCCGGCCGGTTTGGCTGAACGCTCCGAGCTCGACCGGCGCAGCGACAACCTTGCGCGGTCTTTTTTGGAGCCGCTCAGCCCGAGGCAGCGCGATCGATTGCTAGCGGCAATGGGCGACGTCGAGCGGCTGATCACCGCAGCACTGGTAGAGCTCAGGCCGACCGATCCGGCACATCCGGACGCCACGGCATGCTTTCAGCACTATTTCGTCGAGCTGGAACGCCGCTCCAACTCTCGCTTGGACCCCGCCACACTCATCGCGGCCAAGCCGCATGAACTCAGACCGCCCGGGGGCCTGCTGCTGGTCGCCTACCTGCGCTCGGAGCCAGTCGGCTGCGGCGCGGTCAAGCATCATGCCGACGCACCCTCTGAGATCAAGCGCATGTGGGTCGCCGAGACGGCGCGCGGCCTTGGGATCGGCCGGCGACTGCTCGCCGAGCTCGAGGCGTCCGCCGCCCGGAGCGGAGCTACCAGAGCGCGACTCGAGACCAACCGCAGGCTCACTGAGGCCATCAGCCTTTACCGTTCGGCCGGCTACGTCGAGGTCGCCGCGTTCAACGACGAGCCGTTCGCCGATCAGTGGTTCGAGAAGCGGTTGCCTTAGGCCGCGAGTTCGGTAATCACCTGAATGGTTGACGGGTTTGGCTGCTGGGCGCCACCGGCAGCTTCGACGCTGCTCCTTTTGTGTCGGGCTTTTGGAGTCGCTAACCATTACCTGTTTCCTCGGATTCGTCGCGACTCCTGTGCCGGATTGGTTGATGTGATGGCGCAGTAGAGATTCGTCCGGATCTCTTGCCGAGAAGGGGCAGAATCGCCTCCATGGCCAAACGCTCGACGATCCTCAAGGTTTCCGGCCTGCGCCGGGCCTTCGGGCCGAACACGATTTTTGACAAGTTCAATCTGGAGGTGCGTACCGGTGAGGCGATTGCGCTCACTGGGCGCAATGGCGCCGGCAAATCCACTTTGCTGCGCTGCCTGGTAGGCGCCGACCGGCCAGATGATGGCAGCGTCGAGGTCTGTGGGAATGCGATGAACGAGGCTTCACCGGAGATCAGGCGCGATGTGGCGACAGTAATTGATGATCTTGACTTCTTTCCAGATCTCAGCGTTGTGGAGCATCTGGATCTGCTCGCCCGAGCGCACGGAATCGCCGAACCGGACGAGGCAGTCGATGAGGTGCTGGAGGAGGTGCAGCTAGTTCCGCAGTCCGGTCAGCTGCCTGGCACCTTGTCGTCGGGTCAACGCCGCCGACTGGCTTTGGCTACGGCATTCGTACGCCCCCGTAAGTTGTTGATCTTGGATGAGCCGGAGCAACGGCTTGACACCGAAGGCGTGGCCTGGCTGGCCCAACGGCTGAAGTCGGAACGGCAAAAGGGTCTGGCCATCGTCTTTGCCAGCCACGAGCCGGAACTGGTCGAGACGGTGGCGACTCGGGTGATTCAGCTTGGAGCAGCCCGCGGATGAGCAGTCTGGAAGCCGGCGCCGACGACTTCGCCTATGAGCAGCCGCCCGAGCCGAAGCCGCTAACCCCCGCCAGCCCGCGCGAGCTCAAGAGCCTGATGAAGGACTGGCGAGCCGGACGGGCGACCCGCAACGTGCTGCAGGCCATGAGTGACGCCTACGTAGCCGTCTTCGCCGCAGTCATGATCGGCGCCATGGTCGTCAATGTGATCTTGAAAGCACAGCGAACGGTTGCGCAATGCACGAGCGCTACCTGCCTGTCGGCGCGGGCCATCTTGCCCTGGGCGGCGTTCGCCGCCACAGTTGGGGTCGCGCTTGCGGTCAGCCGGCTGTTCGGGCCGGTGCTGGCATCGGCAGCAGAGGGCTTCTGGCTGCTCGACGCACCAATCTCCCGCTCCAAGCTGCTCCGCTCTCGCCTCGTGGGCGCCATAGTTGCGGCGTTCCTGGGTGGTGCTGTGATCGGTGCATTGATTTCGGCCTTGACCGGTTCAGGACAGACTGAAGTGCTGGTGTGGGCTGGTGCCACCGGACTCTCGGCCGCCTCATCTGTCGCCTTTGCTGCGGCACAGCAGGGCATCGAGCGCCATCGGCTGACTCATCTTGCGACCTACGTTTTTGGCGTACTGGCAGTGGGGGCTTTGTTCAGCGTCGTCGGCGTAGCCGCCGGGTGGTTCAGTCTTGGCCTCTCTGACGATGTCGGCATCGAGCTCGGGCTGATCATGATCGCCGGATCCACTCTCGTGCTGCTGATCAGCGCAGTCCTGGCCGGACTCCGGCTTGGTCAGCTTCGACGGACTCGGTTGCTCAGCGGTGGAGCGCTGGTGAGTGGTATTTCCGGCGCATTCTTCGCCCTGGATGTCGGACTGGCGAGAGATATCGTGGTCGAGCGGCGCGCCATAGAGCGCGGCCATGTCCGTCCCAGGCGCGGCAAGGGGCTGGGACTAGAGGCACTCATTTGGCGGGAATGGCAGCGGCTATGGCGGTTCCCGCAGCCCTTATTGGTGCTGGCCGCCACAATCGTGGTTCCGTACGCGGCGGATGCCCTGGGCATGAGCGTGCTCACTCCGGTCTTGGCGGCGCTCGCCTTGTTCGGTGCCATCATTCCGCTACTCAATGGTCTCCGGGTGCTGACGCGTACCGGTGGGTTAGCTCGATGCCTGCCCTTCTCCCTGGCCCGCATCAAGCTGGCGTCGATCGCAGTACCTGCAATCTTGGCTGGAATCTGGGCTGTGGCGACGACGCCGGCCTACATGGGCTTCGGCGACGGCGCTGTGGACCGCCCTGTGCCGGAAGCATTTCTGACCGCTGTAGCGACCGCAGCGGCGGGCCTACTGGCGGCGGTCCGCTGGACGCAGGCGAAGGGAGTGGACTTTGGCGCCCCCATGGTCGCCAGCCAAGCTGGTGCGTTCCCGCCCGGTCTGGTGACCAACCTGTTCCGTGGGTTCGACGTTTGCATCATCACCACAGCGCCCTTACTGCTCGGGCTCTCGCCATGGTGGTCTTTGGGAATCGCAGGCATCGCGGCGGCGATTCTGCTCAACTCCATGGACGCCGAGACGCTGCGTGCGCGTCAGGCTGAGCAGCAAAAGCAGTTGGCGGAGCAGCGGAAGCAGCGTACCGAGGCGGCGGCTGCTGCTGCCAAGCAACGCAAGCGCTAGCGGGTTTATGCGCCCGCCCTAGGCTGGCTTAGGTGCACAGTTCTGCTGAATCAGTTGTCGTGGTTGGCGCCGGGGTAAGCGGTTTGACTACGGGGATCTGCCTGGCTGAGGCTGGCCGTCTGGTTCGGGTCTGGACGGCCGAGCCCCCGCAGCGAACTACCTCGGTGGTGGCTGGGGCGCTTTGGGGTCCGTCGTTCCAGGAGCCGATGGCTAAGACGATGGCATGGACCGAGGTATCGCTGCGGGCGTTCACTGCGCTCGCGGCCGATTCGGGCACCGGTGTACGGCTCGCACCGGCGGTGGTCGTCGGTGGGCCGGCTGGCGACGAGGTGCCGCCGCAGGCACGGATCATCGCTGAGCTGCGGCCATGCACCGCGGATGAGCTGCCACCAGGGTTCGATCACGGATCTCACTCCCGGATGCCACTGATGGACATGCCGCGCTACCTCGACTATCTGGAGCGCCGGCTGGTCGCGGCCGGCGGTGAGATCGAGGTGCGTCGGGTGCGTACGCTCGCCGAGGCAGCCGAAGCTGCACCGGTGGTCGTGAACTGCTCCGGGCTCGGTGCCCGGGAGCTGGCCGACGATCCGACGGTGCGTCCGGTGTTCGGCCAGCATGTGATGATGACCAATCCTGGTCTGGACGAGCTGCTGATGGAACTCACCGTCGAATCCGAATGGGTGAGCTACTTTCCGCACCGGGATCGCGTGGTGTGCGGAGGGATCCGGCTCCCCGACCGGTGGGACCGCACACCGGAGCCGGAGGTGACCGATCGGATCGTCGCGCGCTGCCGCCGGGTGCAGCCGCGGCTGCGCGACGCGGAGATCATCGAAGTGGTCACCGGCCTGCGCCCGGACCGTCCAGCCGTACGGGTCGAAGCGGAACCGCTCGGATCCGGCTTGTGCGTGCACAACTACGGTCATGGCGGCAATGGGGTGAGCCTGTCCTGGGGCTGCGCGCGAGAAGCAGCCGAGCTTGTCG
>DATDKX010000383.1:0-9031 GCA_036519615.1 Propionibacteriaceae bacterium | reverse complement strand
CCATTCACCATTTGTAGTCGAGTCAGACTAACCAGAATTGGAGGCAATACACCAATGGCAGACACCCAGCCTGTCAGTCCCTTGGCTCATGGCACCGCCGTCTTCGCCGGCGTGCTCATGATCATCGGCGGGGCTTTCCAGGCCGTAGAGGCTCTCGCGGCCATTGTGAACGACAAGTACCTCGTGGTGCTCCCGGAGTACATCTATGCCTTTGACCTCACGCTCTGGGGCTGGATTCACCTGCTGGTCGGCCTGGGGTTGCTGGCAATCGGCATCGCCCTGCTGAGAGGTCAGACCTGGGCTCGCATGGCCGGCATAGTCATCGCGGTGATATCGGCGATCATCAACTTCACCTGGCTGCCGTACTCGCCCTGGTGGGCGCTCATGGTCATCGGCATTGACGTCCTCATCATCTGGGCGCTCGCCTCGTACCTGCGCCAGCCCGAGGTGACGAGCACACAGCCAGCAAAGACGCCCCAGACGACGTCTTAAAAGGATGCTCCACTAGCCGAGCGCCCAAATCTGCCTTGGACCGTCTGAGGGCAGCCCACTGCACGGAGCAATCACTGGCCGAGCAATCATCCGGTCGCGCGCGCGTACGCGTAAGGAGGTGACCGCGCGAAAGCGTGACCGCGCGGGGGCAGCGGTTATCGACGATCGATCTTTTCGACAGCACCCTGACGCTGTTGACCGGTCCAGCTAGCGGGGCTTGGCGCACCGCGGCGTCCCGGCTTCCGGCTAGTCTCCCCCTACAGATGCTGGCCATCGGGTCTGAGTTGTCCGATCCGACCGGGAAGTTGACGGAGCGGTACGGGCTGGCCGGTGCTGCTGCAGTTCTGGTGCGGCCGGATGGCTATGTCAGCTGGACCAGCAACGCGGCTGAGGACCACGCTGTCGAATCGCTCCGCATGGCAATCGCTCAAAGTCTCGGAGAGTCGATACAGTCGTCCGCTCGGCTCGTGTCGGTCGCATAGCATCCTGCCTGTTCAGAGCACCCGGAACACGGGTGCGATCGTTCGGTTGCTGGCACCCTCGTACGCCGCCAGGATGAGGCAGAGCACGTCGATGCCCTCCTTCTCGGTGTGCAGCGGACGCGTGCCAGAACGCAAGCAATCGGCGAAGCGGCCGATTTCAAAGGCGTAAGTGTCGACGTCCTCGAAGTCGTAGGTCTGGCTGCCCAATCCGCGCAGCGTTACTGTCAGCGAACTTCCATCGCTGCGCAGCGAGCCGCGTTCCCCGACGACCGAGAACCTCTCGGTGCCCGGCGGCGCGTCGTACGCCCAGCTCGTGACGAGGTGGCCGAGCACACCATTGTCGAAGCGGACCAGAACCTGAGCCGAGTCCTCGCCCTCCATGAAACTCAGCCGGTGCTGAGACAGCAGGGCCGTTACCTCGACCGGTGAGGCTCCCGCAAAGTGCAGCATCACGTACGTCGGGTGGTAACCGCTGTCGATCAGCTCGCCGCCACCGCTAGTGGCAGTGTTTGCGCGCCAGCCCATGTTCTGCGGGTCGAAGTCGTTGTAGAAGCAGTCGGTGGTGTGAACCTCGTAGACCTTGCCGAGAACACCCTCATCCAGCAGCTGCTTGGATTTGGCCACCGCGGGCAGATAGAGCTGATTGTGGGCACACATCAAGGTCACACCCGCGGCGCTCACCGCCCGTTGCACCTCTGCGGCCTGCTCCACAGTGAGGCAGAGCGGCTTTTCACACAGAATGTGCTTGCCTGCTTCAGCGGCGGCCACGATGGCCGCAGCGTGCAGGTGGTGCGGCAGGCAGATGTCGACGGCGTCGAGGTCAGCCTCGCTGATCATCTGCCGAAAGTCTGTGTACGCCGCGGCACCGAGTTCGGTCGAGCGTCTCTGGGCGGTCTCGGCCACCACATCAGCAACCGCTGTCACTTCGATCATGTCGGCGTAGGCGCGGTAACCGCGGATATGAGCTCCCAGGATGCCGCCTCCACCGACCGCGCCAACTTTGATCGTGCTCATACGGCACTGATCCGATAGCTCATGGTGCTGCCAGTGGCTGCTGCGGTGTTGGCCGCAACGACCAGTCTCGTAAGCTCGACCGCCCGAGTCAGATTGTCCTCGGCTCGCGTGCCGTCGCGGATGTGTGCCACCCACTGGCTCACGGCGTCAGGATCGTCCGGAGGCACCGCGAGCGACTGCCAGGTGTCTGAACCTGCGTCACGCAGCCGGAGCGCGCCTCCCGTGCTTTCGTACGCGAGGCTGGCCGCTGTGCCGTGCATCTCGATGGTGAACGGGTCGCGACTCAAGAACCCGGTCTCGATGACACCGATCGCGCCGCCCGGGTATCCGAGCGTGACGACGGCCTGGTCCTCGACCGGACGCTGGGTCAGCGAGGCGTACGTGGCGCTCACTGTGGCTGGGACGGCGCCGAGGAACAGCTGCGTGAGGTATACCGGGTGGCATCCGAGATCGCTGAGTGCCCCACCGATGGCGGCTTCGGGGTCATAGAAGCGTTCCGGCAGCCAGCCCGCGATGGCGCCATCATGCGATAGCCGGATCCGGCAATAGGTCAGCTCGCCAAGCTGCTCCTCGTTGAGCTTGTCCTGGATCGCCCGGGTGTATCCGTGATAAAGCCACGGCAACGACACCATCACTGCGATACCGGCCTTGTCGGCGGCGTCAATGATCTCCTCGGCCTCTGCAACGGTCGGTGCCAGGAGCTTCTCGGTGAAGATGTGCTTTCCGGCTTCCGCGGCGCGAAGCATGATCGCGTGATGGGCGCTGGTGGCGGTCGTGACGGTGACCGCGTCGATGTCGCCGGCGAGCAGCTCGTCGAGGTCGTCAATGAAAGGCGTCCCGATGGCGTCTGCTGAGGCTCGACCGCGAGCAGGATCGTCGTCCCAAGCGGCGACAAGCTCGGTTTCTGGATGCTGGCGGACCAGCCCGGCGTATTCGGCTGCATGCACGTGCCAGAATCCGAGAACCGCTACCTTGATCGGATCTGACACGAGCAGTCCTTCCTCGAGCGCTGAGCAGGATTGCCCTGCTGTCACCGGCGGCTCAACCGTAGCCGTGAGGCATGCTGGTTTCCGGTACGACCCGCCCATCAGGCCCGCGGACGACCTCCTTACGCGCACGCGCGCGCGAAGCCCTCGTCGATCTTTGAGTGCCCGTTGATCATCTTGTGCTGCTGATGATCATGGAAAGAGTGCTCCAATTCAAAAAATCACCGCCAAGTGAAAGTGTTGAACTAGTCTCGATCTTGGTACCCGAGGGGCTGCCCCTTTCACCTTAGGGAACGAGGACAGCCTGGCGGTTCTCCAAGGGCTCGCCAGGCCAGACCAGATCGCCAGGCTGTCTCCCAAAGAAGGAGAGACAAGATCACATGACGCATCCGCTCTACACGCCGTCCACCGCGCGATCGCCGAAGGTGATCAGCTTCGAGCCGCTTCAGCGCGGCGCCGACGCCGCGGAGCGGACGCGCCACTCAGGACCACACTCGAAGATCACGGGGAACGCCTGCTCGGTCGGGTCCTCAAAGAGCCGAACGCGCACGATAACGCATTGCGTCATTCCGCTGGGATCATGGAGCGACTGATTGCGAGGCCCAACAGGTTCTCAGGGAACTTGAGCAGCTCGTGCTTGATCGTGACTATCGCAAGCACCGCGGTGACCTTCGCCCTCTCCTGTACGGTCCGGGGCTTGCGGTCGCAGTGGATGAGTGCGGAAATACGCCTGTGTGCTTTGCGGTCTTGTCGTACGCCGCATGCTCACCATCGCTGTGATCATCGATCGCGATCACGGTCGTGATCTTGACAAGTTGATCGTCGGGTTGCAGAACGAGTCTGAGTTGATCACGCATCATGCAAACCCCTGGGGCGATCCTGCATGGTTGCTCACCGACTCTCTGTGATCAACAACGCTGCCACGTACCGAAGCCACGCTCGTGCCCGACCAACTTCCCTCTACGAGCGGACCGCCGTTTTGTCGGACATAGAAACTCGCCGCTGTCACCGCCGACTCTTATACATGGCGCCAGCCAGCTTTGCTGGCGCCTTCGCGGCTGACCCTGGCTCGAAACGCATGCTTTCGATCTTGGTGTCGGACGTCGCGATCTTCGCGTCCTGCCGCCCGCTTAGTGCGTCGCGCTGTGGATGATGCGCTCCTCGCCTCGGCGGCAAATTGTGTCGGCTGAGACGGTTCCCTACACCTGAACTCCACCTCGCCACGAGCCGGTCGCGGCCAATGGAACTCACCGGCCATGTCGTGTCGCCGACCCTTGGCAGCCGGGGTGCGGTGATTCACCGGCCTTGTCCTGGGCCCGACCGGCTAATTGACGAAGCTGGGCTGCTTGACGATGGCTGATTGCTCCGGCACATCACTGCACCGTCTCAGATACCGTCAGGTGTTCGTCGTTGATCATCGCTTGAAGAGCAGCAGCTGCGCGTTGTTCGGTCGCGGCGATCATCGCGTCTCGTTCTCCCAACGCGGTCAGCACCTCGACCGCCAATCTCTCGAGCCGCCGGTCACGTTCGGCTCGCTCACGCCGATACCTTGCCTGCACCTGCGACGCCGCCAGCCTCGCTACCTGCCTCACCGACTGCTGCCCACAACCACCACTTCCTCCATCGACGAAGATTGCACTCCCATACGCCATGTCGCGCCGGTTGAGCGGTCACAACCTCCAAGACATCTCACGAGACGTACCTCCCTCAGCTCTCCGCAATGTCATGGCCGACACACCTGGTGCATTGTCGGAAGTTCCTGCCGGCTGAGTGATCGGCTAGGCCCCCGCCGGTGACTTATTGGGTTGTGACGATGAGCATGCACAAGCTCACCGCCGGGTTGGGGTACGACTATCTGACGCGGCAGGTGGCGGCGTTGGATGCCACCGACAAAGGGCATGTCGGGCTGGCCGACTACTACTCGGCCAAGGGCGAATCCCCCGGCCGGTGGGTGGGTGCCGGGATGGACGGGATCGACGGTCTGGCGGCCGGCGATCCGGTGACCGCGGAGCAGATGCAGGCGCTGTTCGGCGCCGGCCTGCACCCGTTGGCGGCGGAGCGGCTGGCCGCGATCCTGGACGCTGAGTTCAGCACCAAAGTGGCGGAGGCAGCCGGGCGGTTGGGGGCGCCGTTCAAGGTCCACAGCAACGACGTCTCCCCGTTCCGGGTCGCCGTCGCCCAACGGTTGGAGCAGCTGAACCGGGCCGACGGGCTTCCGGCGGGTTGGTCGGTGCCGGCGGCGGTGCGGGCCCGGATCCGCACTGAGGTGGCGACGGAGTTCTTCCGCGTCGAGCACGGCCGTGACCCGATGGATGCCCGGGAGTTGGCCGGGATCATTGCGAAGTTGTCGCGGCCTCGGACGACTGCGGTGGCCGGTTTCGACTTGACGTTCTCTCCGGTGAAGTCGGTGTCGACGTTGTGGGCGGTCGCCGACCCGCGGACCGCATCAGCGATCGAGGTCGCGCATCACGCGGCGGTCGGGGATGCGTTGCGGTTCATCGAGGAGCACGCCTTGTTTACCCGGACCGGCGCGGACGGCGTGCGGCAGGTCAACGTCACCGGTCTGGTTGCCGCGGCCTTTGTGCATCGGGACAGTAGGGCCGGGGATCCGGATTTCCACACCCATGTCGCGGTGGCGAACAAGATCCAGACCCTCGACGGGCGTTGGCTGGCCATCGACGGCCGGGTGTTGTTCAAGGCGAAGGTGGCGGCGTCGGAGACCTACAACACCGCCCTCGAACGCCACCTCCACAATGCACTGGGGGTGCGGTTCGCCGAACGGCCCGGCACCGACCCGGGCAAGCGGCCGATCCGCGAGATCGTCGGCGTCGACCCCCGACTCAACCAGCGGTGGTCGACCCGCCGCCGCCACATCAACCTCCGCCGCGGCGAACTCGCCGTCCAGTTCCAGACCGACCACGGCCGGCCACCCACCGCGGTCGAAGCACTGCAGCTGGCGCAGCAGGCGAACCTGGAAACCCGCGACGCCAAACACGAACCCCGCTCTGAAGCCGACCAACGCCAGGTCTGGATGGCCGAAGCCGCCGCCGTCCTCGGCTCACGTACTGCGGTCGACATCATGATCGCCGCCGCACAGGTCCCCACTTCAGCGCCAGGCCAAGTGGTCGACGCGGCGTGGGTCGGCGAGACCGCCATCCACATCCTGGCTGTGATGGAAGCGACCCGGGCCACCTGGCAGATCTGGCATGTCCGCGCAGAAGCCGAACGTCAGGTTCGGACCGTCGACCTGCCCGCCGAACAATCAGCCGCCCTCGTCGACCTTCTGGTCTCCGAAGTAATTGATCACCACTCAATCGCACTAACCGCGCCGCCGGACGGGATCGAGGAACCGGCCGAACTGCGACGCACCGACGGGTCGTCGGTCTACACCGTGGCCGGCGCCGACCGCTACACCTCCCGACGCATCCTCGACGCCGAACAACGCCTCCTCGCCGCCGCCGGCCAACACGACGGCACCGTCGTCGACACATCATCAGTTGATCTTGCCCTGTTGGAGCTGGCCGCGAACGGCACCGAACTTGATCATGGCCAGGCGGCCCTAGTCCGGGAGATGTGCATGTCGGGGGCGCGCACACAGTTAGCGATCGCGCCGGCCGGCGCTGGGAAGACCACGGCGATGCGAGCCCTCACCCTGGCTTGGGCTCAGGACGGCGGCCAGGTCATCGGCCTCGCCCCGTCGGCGGCCGCGGCCGCCGTCCTCGCCGAACAGACCGGCATCCACACCGACACCATGGCCAAACTCATCTGGTCACTCCAAAACGGGCAGCTGCCGGACTGGGCCGCCACCGTCGGACCGTCGACGTTGATCATCATCGACGAAGCTGGGATGGCCGACACCCTGTCCCTCGACGCCGCCGTCCGTTTCGCTCTCGACCGTGGGGCGAGTGTCCGGCTGATTGGTGATGATCAACAACTCGCTGCCATCGGTGCCGGCGGTGTCCTTCGCGACATCAAACATGTTCACGGCGCCTTGCAGCTCACCGAGCTTCACCGCTTCACGGACCCGGCCGAAGCCGAAGCATCCCTTACGCTCCGCGACGGCGACCGGAACGCCTTGACGTTCTATCTCGATCAAGGTCGGGTGCACGTCGGTGACCTTGCCCGCACGACCGAGGATGCGTTCAAAGCTTGGGTTTCCGACCGGAAGGCCGGACTCGACGCGATCATGCTCGCCCCCACCCGCGACCTCGTGACCGACCTCAACCGGCTAGCCCGCGAGCAACGCATCCGCCACACCCACCCCGACCGCGAAGTCCAGCTCGCCGATGGAAACCAGGCCTCCGTCGGCGACGTGATCATCACCCGCACCAACGACCGCCGACTCCGCGCCTCCCCCACCGACTTCGTTAGGAACGGCGACCGGTGGACCGTCACCAAGATCAGCACGCGTGGCGACATCACCGTCCGCCATCTGCGGAGTCAGCTCATCTGCCGACTGCCCGCCGATTATGTCCGGACGTCCATAGGTCTCGGCTACGCGACCACAATTCATGGTGCCCAAGGCGTATCGGCCGACACCATGCACGGGATGCTCACTGGCCGGGAATCGAGGCAGCAGCTCTATACGATGCTGACCCGTGGCCGGCACGCCAACCACCTCTACCTCCGGGTCGTCGGCGACGGCGACCCCCACAACCTGATCCGACCCGACACCGTCGCACCACCGACACCGACCGAGACGCTGCACCAGATCCTGGTCCGCGACGACTCGCCAACCTCAGCGACCACGACCCTGCGCGAACTCCACGACCCCGCCGCCCGGTTGCACGGCACCGTCCAGCGCTACACCGACAGCCTCCACGCCGCCGCCGAACACCTCATCGGACCCGAACGCATCGCCGATCTCGAAGCCGTCGACCACCACATCCCCGGCCTCACCGACGAACCCGCCTGGCCCACCCTCCGAGCCCACCTCCTCCAACTCTCCGCCGAAACCGGCCAACACCCCCTCCGCCACCTCCAAGAAGCGGCCCGCGGCCGCGACCTCACCACCGCCGGCGACATGGCCGCCGCCCTCCACTGGCGACTACCCACCCCCGCAAGCCACGGCCACGGCCCACTCCCCTGGCTCGCTGGAATCCCGACGCAATTACGAACCGACCCGACCTGGGGTCGCTACCTCGCCCGACGATCACAACTTGTCACCGAGCTCGCCGAGTCCGTCCGAACTCAGTCCGCGGAACCTGACGGCAGGCCGGCCTGGGTCGATCCAAGAAGCACCATCAGCCCCAAACTGCTCGGCGACATCACCGTCTGGCGCGCCGCGAACGGCATCGACCCGCAAGACTTGAGGCCCACCGGACAACCGCGGCTCGACACCCCGCGACTGCTCTGGCAACAACACCTCGACCGCGCCATCGCCGAAACCCTCCCACCCGAGCCACGCCCACCGGACAACCGTGCGCAGCTGGCGACCCGACCGGTCAGTCGCCGTCACGACCACGTGCAGCCTTGGCGACCCCCATCTCAATCGCCCGCACCCAGACGCTAGAACCGGAGCGACTCCGGGCTCGCGGCCGGCCAGCTTCTGTCAACTTCCCCTCCGGGCCGTTCGGCGCTGTCTCGGTCGCTGTCTCGGCCGCCATCTGCGGAACTTGACTCTACAAAGATCAAGGCGGCGCTACGCGCCGCCGCTCCGCGTGTCCTCGCTGCGCTGCGGGCCGCTACGCGGCGGGCCTACTTAACAAGCTTCGTCGATACTAAATTCCAGTGCCATTACAGGTTTGTAGTCCTCGATGACCGCGCGGGTCTCGCCAGATTCCGCGGCAAACAACACGTCTCCCGTTTCTCGGACCGGAGACGTCACGGTCCAGCTCTCGCCACGAAGCATTGCCTCCAGTTCGCGCGCCAACTCAAGATCAGACGAAGGACCGGTCAGATCGATGAACGCCTCCGGGTTAGCATCCCCGCACGGCGGCCACACCCTTGTCACGGTCCAGTTACCGTTCCAACCAAGGTGGCGGTGATTGCCTGAGCATCCTGCCATGCGAACAGCGTTCGCTGACGTGCCTCAAGTCGCAAGATGGTGAATTGAAC
>DATDKX010000382.1:0-22027 GCA_036519615.1 Propionibacteriaceae bacterium | reverse complement strand
CTCATCGCCGCCACAACCGTCGTTGTCGGCGAGGCTGGTGCCCGACGAGGTGAGATCGATGCCGGCGCGATCAAAAGACTCACCCAGGCATTAGAGAATTCCGAGCTGGCGTGGAGCCGCTCGGCACGCCGTTGGGCAGAGCTCACCACGCTGGCGAGCCGCACAGATCCGGCCCTGGTTGAGGCGGCCGGCCAGCTTCGCGCCGCCATCCGCGCGGCAATCGGCAACCAGACCGGCTGGGCCACCCCGGATGAGATCGCCGGCCGGATTGAGCTGCCTGCAACCGCCATTACCCTTCACCGCAGCATGGTTGCCGGGGTCGAGCTGGCGTACACCACCCGTGAGATCGCTGCCGATCACCCTGGTCTGGCTGCTCCTGCCCGAGTGATCGCCATGCGAGCCCAAGGCGAAGCCGAAGTCGCCATCGAACAAGGCGAGACCCGGTTTGAGGGCGTGAGGTGGTTGACTCCACAGCAGATCGCGGCCAACCAGGTCATCCCACTCCCCGAACCAGCCCGCCGCGGCCTCATCAACGCCGCCACTGATGTCGCTGCGGCGACCAACCAGGCCGTCGCTGCAGCCGCCCACCTTCGGCCCACCGAACAGGCGCCGCGCAAGGGATCGGACCATGCCCGGCGCGTTGGCCGAGCCAACACCGACCGCGAGATTCCAGTCCATCAGCCGAACCGAGGAGGCCGACCACGATGAGCCGAACCACACCGGCAGCCAATGGGGGCCGAATCGCCGCGGAACTGCGCACCTGGGCACGAGGAAGCCACTCGACCGAGGCTGCGGTGGAGTCGTTGATCAACGCCCGCGGCGGGAGATTCGTGGATCGTGGTCAGCCATGGTTGCGGACCGACCACCGAGGAATCACCTGGCTCGACGCGGAGGTCATAGAGCAGTACTCACATGCCGTGTCCTCTGGAGAGCGCCACATTCTGGCACTCGTCGAGGCCTTGGCACTTGATAAAGCCGCTCGAAGATGTCGGCGGTCTCATGGCCAGCTTGGACCCCTACCATCTCGATCTTGTCCTCGCGTCCTTGCGGCATGCCTGCTGTGGCAGCGCGGCTTGGCGGCGTGTATACGGCTCTGGAGTTGATCATGAAGATGATCGGAGGTGATGGGCTGCCCAAGATCAACTAACCCCGGTACATGAGAAGTGGCCCGCCAGGAGATTGCAGCTCTTGACGGGCCTGAGACCCACTTAGCTAGGAAGCGAGTCCCAATGACCCAGTCAACCATTCTGTCCTCCGGCCCCATCAACGGTGCCGACACACTCACGATCGAGCTAATCCAGCCCGACAGCCGACGGGCGCAGCGCGGCACGCCCGCCGTGGTCAGGATCGTCTGGCCCACCGCCGCAACGATCACCACACCTGCCCACTACCGCGAGGTAGCCAGCGCGGCCATGCGTCTGCTCGCTGAAGCCTCCACGACTTTGGCCCGAATCCGAGCGCGCCGGCGGCTCTACCAGACCCTGGAGCGACCGCTGCAAGTTACTGGGCAGCCTGCCGATCATCCGGTGATATGGAGCCTGTCGAAAGGGAGCACCTGGTCATCCGCGCCGAGTCCGCTCCACGGGATGGGCAGAGCGGGCGTCTCAAGGCGTTCACCCGGGTGGCACCTCCGTTCGGTCGACCTGTAGGCGTCCGTCAAATGGTGCGGCTAGCCAAGCGCGCACACTGTGCGACCGCCAGTAGCCGGTGTGACGCCTTAGGGATCGCAGGACGACCGGTTTCCACAGGTCCGCGCCGTGCTTGCCGACCGTCGTTCTTTCTGACTCGATGACATGCGTGTCACGCAATGGGAGGTGAACGAGCCTGCAGCGAATAGTTGCTGACACGGCCCAGACGCTGGCCGGGGTCGCGCGGCTCTTGCACAGCGCGACCGATTCGAGCACCGGGGCACGATGTCGCTCCGCGACCGACGCCGCAATTGGCATTCTGATCCGCGCTGGGAGGTGTCCGACTACTCAGGAAAGGAACACGATCATGGGACCGCTCATCGCCACCACCGCTGAGGTGGCCGACATGCTCAGGGTGGGCTGCACCCGCGTACCGGCCGCTCGCGGCGCTCCCGCTGGAGTTGATCAAGATCGGCCACTCGCGGCGCGTACCGGTCGCGTCTATCGCCGTGTCGCAACTTCGAGGGCGGCGGTGGAAGTGGTTGAGGCGAGTACCGAGGGATCCGGCGAGTCGGCGACCTGGCCAGCGAAGGAGACGGGCGATGTGCTCTCGGCATGACCCGCTGTGGACGACTGCGGATGTTGCCGCGTTTCTGAATGTTCCGGTGCAGACGATCTATGACTGGCGGACGCGAGGTTATGGTCCGCCAGGATTTCGGCTTGGCAAGCACCTTCGATTTCGGGAGTCGGAGGTTTTCGCCTGGCTGGACCTGATGACTCGGCCGGTGGCTTAGCGATGCCGCGCCGCCGGCTGAGCCCTGGGGAGTGGGGCGAGGTGTCGGTGTCGAGGTCGCCGGGCGGGTCGCTGTACCGGGCGCGGGCGTGGTTTCGGGACTTCGATGGTGTGCGTCGGATGGTCGAGCGGGACGCGCGAACGGAATGGGCGGCACGGACCGCTCTTGAGGCCGCCTTGGCCGAGCGGGCTCGGCGGGGCGCCGGCAGTCTCCGGGGCTCGGATACATTCGCGGCAGCGGCGGCCCTCTGGCTGGAGCGGCTGGAGCGGTTGGCGAGGCTCGGGCAGCGGTCGCCGGGAACAGTGGAGACATACTCGCGGCAGCTAAACGGGCATGTGTTACCGGCTCTCGGAGCGCTGCGGCTACAGGAGGTCACGACGCCGCTGGTGGATCGGTTTGTGACCGATGTGCATGAACA
Source organism: Propionibacteriaceae bacterium (assembly GCA_036519615.1). Lineage (GTDB taxonomy): Bacteria > Actinomycetota > Actinomycetes > Propionibacteriales > Propionibacteriaceae > Microlunatus. The sequence continues at coordinate 19,187 of DATDKX010000382.1, read as the reverse complement.
TGTGGGGCCGGCAACGGGTCGGACGTGTCGGAGCATCGTCTCTGGCGTGATGGCGTTGGCGGTGCGCCATGGTGCGGTGCCGGCGAATCCGACGCGGGAGCTTGAGCGGCTGTCGGCGCGTCCGCGGCGTGTGCCTCGTGCGTTGTCGGAGGCGGAGCGCGCTCGATGGTTCCGGGCTCTGGTGGGTGATCAGGTCGCACTGCGGCAGGACTTGTTCGATCTATCGGCGTTTCTGCTGGCGACGGGTCTGCGGATCGGGGAGGCGTTGGCAGTGTTGTGGCGTGATGTTGATCTTGATCTGGGTGTGCTTCATGTGACCTCAACCTTGATCAGGGTGACGGGTGAATGCTTGGTGCGGAAGCCTACGAAGTCGCAGGCGGGCGAGCGTGTCTTGCAGCTCCCGGAGTGGTGCGTGATCTTGCTGGACAAGCGGCGTGCGGTCGGCGTAAGTGCGGATGAGCCTGTCTTTGGCACCGTGGACGGAACATTCCGTGATCCTCGGACGGTCACCCGTTGGTTGGTAGCCGCTCGTAAGCGGCACGGCTTCGAGGAGTGGATGACCTCCCACGCCTGGCGGAAGACGACGGCGACGGTGTTGGACGAGGCTGGCGCAACGGCGCGCATGATCGCGGACCAGCTGGGCCACTCTCGGGTGTCGATGACGCAGGACGTGTACTTGGGCCGGCGGAGCCGGGAGTCTCGCGTGGCGGCTGCACTGGAGGGCGTCGATGGCCTTAGGCGAAAGTGTGGGGGAATCTGTGGGGCCAGGGACGGACGCGACGACGTGAGGCGGCGTTTGCCCTGGTCAGAGAGCTGGCGAGGGGACTCGAACCCCTAACCTGCTGTTTACAAGACAGCTGCGCTACCGATTGCGCCACGCCAGCAATGCCGGGAAAGCCTACCCAAGATCAGAACACGCCGGGACCGCCGACAAATGCCGTTCCCTGACCGGTCACCGCCGCTTCCTCCCCAGCCGTCAGCAGGGCAGCTTCACCTCGTACGAGATCAACTTTTTGCCCAGCCGACTTCACTTTCAGCTCACCATCGGTTACCAGCACAATGCGGCCGGCCGTTCCGGCGGGAACAGCGATCGGCTCCTCTCGAGTTTCGATGCGCCAAAGAGCGAACTCCGGTGCTGGCGTCGGATAGCGCCATATGCCAGGCGACTCTTCAACGGGCGCGATCAAGCCCGGAAAGCCAGGTGTGAAGTCCAAGATCGCTAACAGCTCATCGACATTGACGTACTTGGGTGTCAGGCCGCCGCGCATCACATTGTCGGAGTTGGCCATGATCTCCACGCCGCCGCCGGTGAGGTAGGCATGAAGGTTTCCAGCCGGCATATACAGTGCGTCGCCGGGTTGCAGAGTAACTCTGTTCATGAGCAAGGCGGCCAGTACGCCGGGATCGCCCGGATAGTGCTGACCGAGCTCGCGAGCGGTACGCGCGAAGGAAGCTAGATCCTTGCGCTGATTCGGAGCCTCAGCCGCCTGCGCTACCTCAGTGATCACCGAACGCTGATCGGGCGAGAGCCGTAGCAGTCGCCCGAAGACGGTGGCCAACCGCTCCTCGGCCGGTACATCGGCATCGCCCAGCGGTTTCACGAGCTCAAGCGCGTTGCTCACCTTGAGTTTCTGGAACAGCTCATACGTCGCATGCGGCTCGCGGAAGCCACAAAGCGCCTCGGTCTGCACCATGGCGCACAGCACCTCAGGCTTCGGCCAACCGTCGCGATAGGTCCGGTTCGGCGCATCTCGGGGTATGCCCGCGGCTTGCTCGCGGGCGAAGCCAGCTTCGGCCTGCTCGCGTGATGGATGAGCCTGCAGCGACAAGGGCTGCGCGGCAGCGATCACCTTGAGCAGAAAGGGCAGCCGCGGCCCGAACGCCTCGAAGGATGCCCGGCCCACCACACTCACAGGATCGTGAGCTACGACCTTGTCCAGCGGCTCACCCTCGACCGTCGACGGTGCGAGCGGGTGCGCGCCAAACCAGAGCTCGGCTTGGGGCCTGCCGGTGGGCTCCATCCCGAGAAACTCCGGGATCGCCGTCAGTGATCCCCACGCATACGGCTGGATCACGCCGGTCAGCCGCTCGATCATGATTCCTCCTGCTGTGGCATGTCCTCCTGCGGCCCACCTGCCTGCGGTGGCACGGCATCACCTACTGCGGCTTGCCAGAGGGCGAGCGTACGCGAAACCGCTAGCGAATCACGCCAAGGCACCAGGGGCGACTCGACCTCGCCGGCTCGCAGGCAGCGCATGACTTCTTGGGCTTGGAAGGTGTAGCCGCCGCCGGGCCACTGGGTCACCATGACCTCGGGTGCAACATCGCGATGATGACCGCGATAGACCAGCATCTCCTTCGGACGGATGAAAAAGTCATTGATCATAATCCGGCCGGTGCTGCCGTACACGTGAAGACCGGTAGGTAGATCGGCTTCCAAAGAGCAGATCACCGTTGCCGTGGCAGCCGGGCGATCAATAGTCCCCGGGTAGTTGAGCACGGCCGCCGCGTGACTGTCCACTCCCGTCGTCGAATGGCTGCCAAAGCCAAATAGATCGGCGGGCTCGCCCAAGAAAAGATTCACCGCGTGGAGCGGATATACTCCGGCATCCAAGATCGCACCACCCGCCAGGGCCGGATCCAGCAGCCGATGACTTGAAGGGCCTCGAAAAGCGAAACCGAAGTCGGCCGCGACGTGCCGGATGTCCCCAAGATCACCTGAGGCTGCCAGCTCCGCGGCCTTGCGGAGCAGCGGGTTGGTCCGGGTCCACAGCGCCTCCATCAAGAACAAGCCGCGATCACTCGTCAGGTTGATCAATTCCGCGGTGTCGGTCGGATTGGTAGTCAACGGTTTCTCAACTAGCACGGATTTTCCGGCGTCCAAGCACAGCTTTGCGGATGCGAAATGATCATGGTGTGTGGAGGCTACGTACACCACATCGACATCGGGGTCTCCGGCCAGCTCGGCATAGGAGTCGTACGCGCGCGGAATCCCGTGATCAGCTGCAAACGCCATTGCCTTCTCGAGGTTGCGCGAACCGACCGCGACCAGACGTGCCTCGTCCGGAAGCAGAGCAAGATCACGAGCGAACACCGATGCGATGTGTCCGGTGGCGAGAATGCCCCAGCCCACGAGATCTGTCACGTTCCCCATCCAACAACATTTACTCAGCCGTACGTGATGAGTAGCCGAGTCACTCCTCAACAGCTATCGTGCTCCGATGCGCCGAACGGTCAGCAGCTCTAGGCCAGCGGATGTGGAATCGGTTGATGCTACGAATGACATCGATGTGATTTCCATTTACGATGACCCTATGATCGTCGCGTCGAGCCCCCCTGAGGGTACAGAGCCGGTTGGCGAGTTGAGTGCCAGGGACGCCGAGATCCTCACCTTCGAACGACAGTGGTGGAAGTTCGCCGGCGCCAAGGAACAGGCGATCCGGGATAAATTCCAAATGTCGGCCACGCGCTACTACCAGATTTTGAACGCTTTGATCGACAAGCCTGAGGCGCTGGCGCAGGATCCGCTACTTGTCAAACGGTTGCGTCGGCTACGTGCGACGCGGCAACGCAACCGTTCAGCAAAACGATTGGGCATCGACCTTACGATCGAGTGAGCCTCAACTTTCCCAATACGGCCCGAATGCCCTCCCCAATTGGCCGCACCGGATAGTCCCGGTAACCGCCAATGGCCAATCCGGCCTGGCGCTCGAAGAAGTTTCTCGCTGCCCGGTCGCCGGTGCGGAGCACCGACCAGCCCATGAAGATCACGTACGGGATGTAGTACGGCAGTCCGAGGCAGTAGAAGTACTGCCACGCATGGACCTCTTCGTGCTTGATCAAGAACGGGTAGTTGCGCAACATCTGGTCCCAGCTGCTGGTGGTTGTAATCACGTTGCCGATCGTGAATGCGCCTGCAATGGGGAATTTGAGCCTGTAATCCTCTCCGAGAAACAGCCCGCGCGGGCCGCGCTTGATCTTGGCACCGCCGATCTTCGCCACTGCAAGCCCGACGATAGTGCTGAGATTGATGAGGTTGCCACCGAAGCGAACCCACTGTCCCCCGGTCTCCGGCCAGCCAGGTCTCACGCTCTCCATCCTTGCAGTGCCGGCACTGGGACGCACTAGCTGAACCTGCGCACCGCTAGCCGACGGCTTTCCATCCTCTGCCCCCCGGAGGTAGGAAATGAGTCAGTCGCCTGCCCCCGAGCAGGAAGTAATGCTGTGGTACGAAAACGTGGTAAAGCCCGTAACTCGCGCTGTCGGTGCTCATGTCCGGGTATGACCACCTGATCACGCGAAGCGGCTCGCTAGAGAGCACGTACGCCGAGTCCAACATCTGGACGGGATTCCCAACATCCGGAATCGAGCTGCGCCAAATCCGAAGCCAGCCCTAGGCTGAGCCGTGTTCATCCAGAGGGGACGAGGGACCGGCCCGATGACTCCCCGGCAACCGGCTGACCGATCAGAAACGGTGCCAACTCCGACTCAGCCGAAAGCCGGCTGAGAAAGATGAAGTGAGGACTGACGATGACAGCGGTGGTCGACACCGATCCAGCCCCTGCCCCTGGCATCCGGGCAGGCGCTTTTGGAAATGCCACCCACCTAATCTGTCGAGAATGCGGAGCGACGACCGCGCTCGGCCCGTTTTACGCGTGTACCGAGTGCTTCGGTCCACTCGAAGTCGGCTACGAATTTCCGACGATCAATCGGGAACGGATCGAGGCGGGCCCGCGGAGCATCTGGCGATATGCCCCGCTGTTGCCGGTCCCAGCCGACATCGCCACCTTTCGCTCTACCGACCCCGGCTTCACCCGACTGGTCGATGCCCGCAACCTCGCAGATGATCTTGGTTTGAGACAGCTCTGGGTCAAGGATGATTCGGGCAATCCGACTCATTCCTTCAAGGACCGTGTCGTCGCCGTGGCTCTCTCGGCCGCCCGCGAACTGGGACTCCAGGTTCTCGCATGCCCCTCCACGGGCAACCTCGCCAACGCTGTAGCCGCAGCGGCGGCCCGGGCCGGCATCAAATCGGTCGTCTTGGTTCCTCACAATCTCGAGCGGCAAAAGATCTTGGCCTCAGCGATCTACGACACCACCCTGATCGCCATCGAAGGCACCTACGACGACGTCAACAAGCTGGCCAGTGAAATCGCGGCCGAGGAAGAGGGTTGGGCTTTCGTCAACGTCAACGTGCGGCCCTACTACGCCGAAGGCTCGAAGACCCTGGGTTATGAGATCGCCGAGCAGCTGGGCTGGCGGCTTCCCGATCAAGTCGTCATTCCCGTCGCTTCCGGAGCGCAGCTGACCAAGATCGACAAGGGCTTCCGCGAATTGATCACGCTCGGGCTCGTGGAGGACAAGCCATATGTGATCTTCGGTGCGCAGGCGACCGGCTGCTCCCCAGTGGCGCAGGCATTTCGCGCCGGCCAGGACTTCGTGGCACCGGTGAAGCCAGCCACTATTGCCAAGTCACTGGCTATCGGCAACCCGGCGGATGGGCCGTACGTGCTCGATGTCGTGCGGCGTACGGGCGGAGTGGTCGCTGATGTCGACGATGACACACTGGCTACCAGCATCCAGCGCCTGGCGCGCACCGAGGGCATCTTCGCCGAGACCGCGGGCGGCGTCGTGGTCGGCGTCACCGCCAAGCTGCTCTCCGACGGTGTGCTCGATCCGGAGGCCGAGACTGTCGTGATCAACTCCGGTGACGGATTGAAGACTCTTGACGCGGTGGCCGAACGGGTGGGCCCGAAGATCACGATTCCGCCGCATTATGAGGCGTTCCTCGACTTTTGGAAGGATAGGAGTTCATGAGCGCCACCGTCCGCATCCCCACCATCCTGCGCACTTACACCGGCGGCGCAGGCGAGGTGAGTGCCGACGGCGACACCCTGGCGGAAGTTCTGGAATCCTTGGAGGACAATCACCCGGGTATCCGGGCGCGGATTCTTGACGATGCCGGCGCGCTGCGGCGTTTCGTCAATGTCTATGTCGATGACGACGATGTGCGTTTCATCGGCGGCCTCGACGCCCAGGTGGCTGAGGGCACCAAGATTTCGATCATTCCGGCAGTTGCAGGTGGAGCCTAACGCTAGCGGCTGACACATCGCCGGCATGGATCTCGAGCGTTTCGTCAGGGCGCAGGACAGCGGCGGCACGTACCAGCGGGCGGTCGCGGAGCTGCGGAACGGGCGCAAGACCAGTCACTGGATGTGGTTCGTCTTCCCGCAGATCGCAGGGCTCGGGCGCAGTGCCATGGCCCAGGCGTACGCGATCAGCGATCTGGCTGAGGCGCAGGCTTACCTTGCGCATCCGGTGCTCGGAACACGGCTCATCGAGTGTGCCGAGATCGTTGCGTCGCATCGTGGACTTACCGCCGAACACATCTTCGGTGGCATTGACGCGATCAAGCTGCGCTCCTCGATGACGCTCTTTGCGCATGCCGATCCTGCTCAAACGATCTTCCAGCAGGTCATCGATCAGTACTACAACGGTCCGGATCCAGAGACCGAGCGTCGCCTGTAACGATTCCTTGATCGACCTTGATGCGAGGACCAGTCACCGTGTGCAATGTAGCTACACCTCGGCGCCGTAGTTTCAACGGCAGATCCGCAGCTGAGTAGCTAACAGGGGAGGCAGGCCTTGCCGGATCGGAGCCGCGCAGCGAACGCGCTCACGATCATGATGACCGATGTCGTCGGATCGACCGCGCTGCGGCGTACGCGCGGTGACCGCGACGCTGACGACATGTTGGGAATGCAGGCAGCGATTGTGCTCGAGCACGTCACGGCGTTCGGCGGCCAGGTGCGCAAGTCCCTGGGCGACGGGTTCCTGATCTCCTTCCCGACAGCCGCGGCGGCGGTCCGATCCGCGGCCGCCATCCAGGATGCGTTGCTTGAGCACAACACCGCCGATCCGCAGCGCGCGGTCGAGATCCGCATTGGCATCCACACCGGCCAAGTCACCGAGAGGGATGGCGATCTGCTCGGGCAGGCGGTGCATGTCGCGGCCCGCGTCATGGCCGAGGCGGTCGGCGGGGAGATCCTGATCACAGACGAGGTACGCAAGCACGCCGAGCCGCAGGTGGACTACTCATTTCTCGACTCCGGGCTTTTCTGGCTGCGGGGTTTCCCGGAGCTGTGGCGGCTGTACGAGCTGTCCTGGAATGACACCTCTGTGGGGGTAGTGCGACCCAGCGCGTTACCGGCACAGCTGACTCCGTACGTGGGGCGGGACGCCGAGAGAGCCCGCTTGCGCCGGCTTGTAGACGATACGCTTATAGGCCACGGCAGGCTGGCGTTGGTCGCCGGGGAGCCGGGGGTCGGCAAGTCGCGGCTGGTGGCCGAGATCGGTGACGTGGCCCAAGCGCGCGGGATGCGCCAGCTCACCGGGCACTGCGCGGAGATGAGCGGTGCGCCGCCGTACCTGCCCTACGTCGAGATCATCGAACAGGCGATCAACAGTCCCCGAAGCTCCCTAGAGTTATGGAAGGCGCTTGGCGATGTGGCTGCAGAGATCGCCCGTATCGCGCCGGCCCTGCGGCGAGCCTTCCCGGACATCCCGCCGCCGGTCGAGCTGCCGGCGGAGCTGGCGCGCCGCTATGTTTGGAACAGTTTCGGCAGTTTCATCGGCCGAGCCGCGCAGGGTCAACCGCTGTTGCTGGTCCTTGAGGATCTGCACTGGGCCGATGAGTCGACTGTGCTGCTCACCGAGTACCTGGCGCCACTGCTGCCCGAGATGCCGGTGCTGGTGCTCGGCACCTATCGGGACATCGAAGTAGATCTCCAGCATCCCCTGGCCCGCGTCATCGGCCAGCTGGGGCGGCGGCGTCTAGTGGAACGTGTGAACCTCCGCCGGCTCTCGTTCGATGGCGTGGGTGCGATGCTGCGGTCCCTGGCCGGGCAGCCTGTGCCGGAGCAATTAGTGCATGTGATCGACCGCGAAACTGAGGGCAACCCGTTTTTTGTGGAGGAGGTCTATCTGCACCTCGTAGAATCCGGCGTCCTACTCGACGCGCATGGCCGGGTGCGTGCTGACCTGCAGGTGGATGAGGTGTCGGTGCCCGAAAGCATCCGGCTGGTGCTGGGGCAACGGCTGGGCCGCCTGGCAGAGTCAACCCGTGAGGTGCTGGTGGCCGCCGCGGTGTCCGGCAGGGCGTTCGCCTCAGAGCTGGTCGGCGAGGTGGCCGAGGCTGGTCCGGACCAACTGTTCGATGCCTTCGACGAGGCCGAGCGAGCCAGACTCATTACGTCCGGCAAAGCCGCCGGCGAGCTGATGTTCAGCCATGAGCTAATCCGCCAGACACTGCTGTCTGGCGCATCTGCGATCAAGCGTGAGCAGCTACACCTACAGGCGGCCACGGCCATCTCGCGCCTCTACTCCGACGATCTTGAGGCGCACGCCGGAGAGCTCGCCTACCACCTGTCACATGCCGGACGCTCGGCGGATCGGGCCAGCTTGGTTCACTACCTGACGCTCGCCGGTGAACGGGCGTTCGACGCCGCCGCATTCGACGATGCGGTTGGCTACTTCGGGACGGCGCTGTCGCTGATGCCGAACGATCGTCAACTCGGCCGTGCGCAGTTGCTGGAGCGGCTGGCGATGGCGCTCCGCAACGTGGGCCGCTGGGAGGACGCGCTTGGCACGATGAACGATGCGTTGGATCGCTACGAGATGCTGGGACAAGTCGAGGCCATCGGTCGATTGGGTTGGGCCATGGTGTATCAGCTCGTGTGGACTGCCCGGTTCGCCGAAGGCGTGGACGTTGGGCGACGGACGCTGGCGGCACTCGGCAACAGCGTCAGCGCCAATAAGGCTCGCCTGCTATCAGCGCTGGCGTTTGCAATCAGCGTAAGTGGCGACTACGCCGCAGCGAGGGCCACGTTCGACCAGGGGCGCGCGCTTGCTGAGCAGGTGGGCAACGAGCGGGCCATGGCCGACGTGCTACACATGCAGACCATCCACCATTTCGTCTACGCCGAGTTCACGGAGGGAATCCGGGTCGGCCTGCGGGCCGCCGAGACGTTCGAGCGGGAGAGTGCCCTGTGGGATCTCTGTAGCGTGCAGGCGTTCGTGATCTATGAAGACGGCAATCTCGGCAGTCGCGAGCAGGCGGCACGCCTCGCCGACAAGACGCTTGGCCTCGCCGAGCGGCTGGGTCACCTCGGCGCGGCCTTCATGGTGCTCTCCGACCGGATTCGCTTCGCGGCGATGCTCGGCGACCTGCCGCAGATGGAAGCGCTCGGTCCGCAGATCGTGAACATCGGCGAGCGAGGCGGACTGCCATGGCGTTATTTGGGCCACCTCTACCTGGGCCTGGCTGCGCACCGGCGAGGCAATGCTGAGCGCGCCGAGGCTCAGCTGCGAAACGCTGTCCAGCTGGAGCCGCCGGGCGCGTTCGCTGGGCAAAGCGCCGCGGTGCTGGCGCGGCACCTCGCCACCTACGGGCGCGCCGAGGAGGTGATTGATCTCTTCGGGTCAGCCCAATCGAAGCTGCCCAGACTCGACCGGGTGAACGGCATCGGCTCGTGGAGCTGCCTGCTCAACTTCGTTGAGGCGTTCTACTTGTGTGGTCTAAACGAGGAGGCGGCGGCACTGTCTCCGCTTGTCGAAGGGGTACTTGAGCTCGACAAGAGATGGATCAGCTTCGACGGCCGGCTAGCGGTGACCCGTGCCGGTCTCGTAGCCGCGGCGGCTCGTCGTTGGGAGGAGGCTGAACGCCACTTCGGCGTGGCCCGCGAGATCGCCAAGCAGATGCGCAATCGGCTCGAGCTGGCCGACTTGGACCGCCTAGAGGCCGGGATGCTGCTGGACCGCGGCGGAAAGGGCGACCACGAGCGGGCTGCCGAAATGCTCCAGGAGGCTTTGTCCGCTTACCGCACGTTTGGCATGCCTGCCTACGCTGCTGAGGTGGAACGCCTACAACGTCTGGCCAGGGTCTAGCGGTGTTGCGCGAGCTGGTCGGTTACGTGCCGCCGCTTTACGCCGTAATCTGAACGGGCGGGTCGCTCTAACCAGCTAACACGGAGGCAGGTCTTGTCGGATCGCAGCCCCGCAGCCAAGGTGCTCACGATCATGATGACCGACATCGTCGGCTCTACCGAGCTGCGGCAGGCACGTGGTGACCAGTACGCCGACGACATTCTCATGTTGCAGGCAGCGATCGTGCAGCACCAGGTCGCAGCATTCGGTGGCCGAGTACGCAAATCCCTGGGCGATGGGTTCCTCATCTCCTTCCCCTCCGATGCGGCAGCGGTCCGTGCCGCGGTGGCCATCCAGCGTGCGTTGGCCGAGCACAACACCGCCGACCCGCAACGCGCTGTCGAAGTCCGCATCGGGATCCACTCCGGCGAGGTCGCCGAGCTGGATGCCGATCTGCTCGGGCAAGCGGTGCATGCCGCGGCGCGGGTCATGGCCGAGGCAGTTGGCGGGGAGATTCTGATCACCGACGTGGTACGCGAGGATGCCGAGCCGCAGCTGGACTATTCATTTCTCGACTCGGGGTTGTTCTGGCTGCGAGGCTTTCCAGAGCGTTGGCGGCTGTATGAGGTGTCGTGGAACGACACCTCAGCGGGTGCCCGCAGCATTGCTGTGCCTGCGCTGCTCACGCCGTTGGTGGAGCGCGAGGCAGAGCGGGCCAGCTTGCGTCAACTTCTCGACGACGCGCTCGTCGGCTATGGCAAGCTGGCGTTGGTCGTTGGGGAGCCAGGCGTCGGCAAGTCCCGGCTCGTCGCCGAGATCGGAAACGAGGCTCAGGCGCGCGGGATGCGGGTGCTCACAGGGCACTGCGTGGAGATGAGCGGCGCGGCGCCGTACCTGCCATACGTCGAAATGATCGAGCAGGCCATCAGCAACCCGCGGAGCCCGCTGGCGCTGCGGCAGGCACTCGGTGATGTGGCTGCGGAGATCGCCCGTATCGCGCCGGCGCTCAGGCGCGTCTTTCCCGACATCCCGCCGCCAGTCGAGTTGCCAGCGGAGCTGGCGCGTCGCTACGTGTGGAACAGCCTCAGCGAGTTCATCGGCCGCGCTGCGCAGGGCCAGCCGCTGCTGCTAGTGCTGGAAGACCTGCACTGGGCCGACGAGTCAACCGTGCTGCTCACCGAATACCTGGCGCCGCTGCTGCCCGAGATGCCAGTACTGATGCTGGGCACCTACCGAGACGTTGAAGTGGATCTTGACCATCCGCTGGCCCGTGTCGTCGGTCAGCTCGAGCACCGGCGCCTAGTTGAGCGGGTGAACGTGCACCGGCTGTCCTTCGACGGCGTACACGCCCTGGTGCGGGCGCTCGCCGGGCAGCCGGTGCCCGAGCAATTGGTGCGCGTGATCGACGGGGAGACCGAGGGCAATCCGTTCTTCGTGGAGGAGGTCTACCTGCACCTTGTCGAGTCCGGCGTGCTGCTTGACGAGCAGGGTCGGGTGCGTGCCGACCTGCAACTTGGCGAGCTTTCGGTGCCGGAGAGCATTCGACTGGTGCTCGGGCAACGGCTGGACCGTCTGGCCGCGGCTACCCGCGAGGTGCTGGTTGCGGCCGCCGTGACGGGCAGGGTCTTCGCCCCTGAGCTCGTTGGTGAGGTTGCCGGCGCGAGCGAGGACAGGCTGGTCGATGCGTTCGATGAAGCTGAGCGAGCCCGGCTTATCACTCCCGGCAGGGTTCCGGGTGAGCTGATGTTCAGTCACGAGCTGATCCGCCAGACGCTGCTGTCTGGCGTCTCTGCGGTCAAGCGTGAGCGGCTGCACTTACAGACAGCCCAGGCAGTTTCGCGGCGCTATTCTGAGGACCTGGACGCACACGCGGGAGATCTGGCCTACCACCTATCTCGTGCGGGACGGTCTGCTGATAGGGCGAGCCTGGTGCGTTACTTGACGATCGCGGGTGACCGGGCCTTCGATGCAGCCGCGTTCGACGACGCCGTCGGGCACTTCGAGCACGCGCTGTCGCTCATCTCGTCCGCTGATCAGCTCGGCCGTGCCCAGCTGCTCGAACGACTGGCGATGGCGCTGCGGAGCGTCGGCCGCTGGGACGATGCCCTCCGCACGATGGATGAGACTCTGGACCGGTACGAGGCACTCGGACAAGTGGAGGCCATCGGTCGCGTGGGCTGGGCAATGGTGTACCAGATGGTGTGGAGTGCTCGGCTGGTCGAAGGGGTGCAGGTCGGCCGGCGAACGCTGGCGGCACTCGGCAACACCGTGAGCGCGGACAAGGCGCGCCTGTTGTCTGCACTGGGATGGGCGCTGAGTTTCAGCGGGGACTACCCGGCGGCGACGGCCACATTCGACCAGGCGCGTGCGCTTGCTGAACAGGTGGGTCACGAGCGGGCAATCGCCGATGTACTGCACATGCAGACCATCCACCATCTGGGGTACGCGGAGTTTGCCGACGGGATTCGCCTCGGTATGCGCGCCGCCGACGTGTTCGAGCGGGAGGATGCCCTCTGGGATCTCTGCAGCGTGCAAGCGATCGTGATCTACCAGGACGGAACACTCGGCAGTCGCGAGCAGGCGTCGAGCCTCGCGGACAAGACGCTGGGCATCGCCGACCGGCTAGGTCATCTCGGCGCGGCGTTCATGGTGCTCCTGGACCGGATCCGGGAGGCAGCGGTGCTCGGCGACCTCCCGCTTGTGGAGGCTCTCGGTCCGCAGATCTTGGATGTCGGCGAACGTGGCGGGCTGCCATGGCGCTACGTTGGCCACATCTACCTTGGCCTGGCCGCTCACTGGAGAGGCGATTCCGAACGCGCTGAGGCCGAGCTGCGAAATGCCATCGAGCTGGAGCCGCCGGGTGCGATAGGCGGTCAGAGCGGCTCGCTACTGGCGTGGCACCTGGCACATGAAGGGCGCGCGGGGGAGGTTATGGAGCTCTTCGAGGCGGCTCGGCCGATAATGCCCAGGCTCGACCGGGCAAGCGGCATCGGCTCGTGGAACAGCATGTTCGCCTTCGTTGAAGCGCTCTACTTGTGCGGTCTGTACGAGGAGGCTGCGGCGCTGTCACCGCTTGTCGAAGGCGTGCTCGGCCAGGGCAGAAGCTGGATCACCTTCGACGGCCGACTGGTGGAGACCCGTGCCGGCATCGCCGCCGCGGCAGCTCGTCATTGGGAGGAAGCCGAACGTTACTTCGCCATTGCTCGCGAGGTCGCCGCACAGACGTCCAACCGACTCGAGCTGGCCGACCTGGACCGGCTGCACGCCCGGATGCTGTTGGATTGTGGCGGCCCCGGCAATGATGCTCGGGCAGCGGAGATGCTCGAGCGGGCACTGGCCGCGTACCGCGACTTCGGCATGCCCGCTTACGCGGCAGATGCCGAACGCTTACGGGGTCAAGCGCTGGCCTAGCGGCGTACGTGGGCTCGAATCTGAGATCAACCTCGGCGGAGCGCCCCGAGCAAGGGCGTGCACCGAGCAAGATCATCTGCTCCGGACAGGTCCGGCAGTGCAATGAAGACCGTGCTGATTCCAAGATCAGTGAGCTCGCGATAGCGCTGCGCATGATCAAGAGCAGGTGCCGCAGGGTGGCGGGCGGCGTAGACGGCGGCTGGCAGACGGCCGCGGAGCCGCTCTACGCGGACTGCGACGTCCTCGCGATCGGTGCCGATCACCGGCAGGTCCAAGACGGTGATCTCTACGCTTGCAGGATCGCGACCTACCGCAGCGCAATGCCGATGCAGAATGTCGATCTTGGTTTGCAGCACCGTTTGGTCCGACGGCAGATTGCAGCCGTCGGCCTGCTCGGCGACAATCCGCAGCGTCCGACGCTCTCCCGAACCTCCAACAATGATGGGCACATCGCTGACGGGACGGGGATAGCACGTGGTTTCGGGGAGGTGCACATAGCGGCCGTGGTAGGCCTTGGTACCGGGTGCCCATAGCGCTCGGATTGTCTCGATGCAGACTTGAAGTTGATCAAGTCGTTGGCGGGCGCTGGGAAAGTCCAGACCGTACGCCTGGTGTTCGCGTAGCCACCAGCCGGCGCCAAGCCCACAAAAGGCCCGGCCGTTGCTGAGTACATCCAAGGTCGCGACAGTCTTGGCGATAATGCCGGGTTCCCGAAAGGTGGCTGGAGAGACCAGCGTGCCCAGCCGCAAGTTGGTGTCCAGACCGGCGATCATGCCGAGGGTGACCCACGGCTCCGGTATCGGCTCCCAAGCCCGGTCGACTTGAGGGATCTGGATCAGATGGTCCATAAGTGCGAGGCCGTCGAAGCCGATCTGATCAGCTCGTAGTGCTAGGTCGCTGAGCCAACCACGAGGATTCTCTTCTCCCCACGGAAATCGTGACACCTGGAGGACGACTTGCGGCCCGCTGAATGAACGATGATCATGATCGGGAGTGGTCTCTTCAGTTGGAGCCCCAACCGAATTGTCCTGATCAATGATCAAGATCTGATCCCAGCCCTCTTCGCCGGCGAAATCCACAAGTCTGTTGATCCTGCGCAGCTGCTCGGTAAGGACCGGCGCCGGGACCGGCCGGTCGCGCAGCCGGTTCCGCTCCCGGCAGAGGGCGGGCGCGGTATTCATGATCACTAAGACGGCGGGAAGCTGGGCAGTACGGGCAAGGCGCAGGTACTCGGTGCGCCGTACCGGATCAAGCCCTAGCGTGTCGATCACGGTCATTAGCAACCGCCTGGTGCGCGCAGCGACAATTTGATCGAGTAGTGCGAACGCCTCGACAGATGCATCGAGATCGGACGGGCCGGTACCGACCGCGGCACGTAGGGCATCTGAGCTCACCACCTCGGCCGTGCGGAATCGCTCCGAAGCCCAGGTTGACTTCCCCGATCCCGCGGCTCCGGCGAGCACCACCACGGCCGGGTCTGGGAGCCGCACATCGGTCATACGCCGAAGTCTGGCAGCAGTCTGAAGGGGTACAGGGGAAGAATGACTCCCATGAGCGATCCCAAGCCTGTCGAATCGTGGCTGACCGACATGGATGGCGTACTGGTGCATGAGGAGCTGGCGCTGCCTGGCGCCTCAGACTTCATCGCCGCTCTGCAAGAGCACGGACGCCGGTTCCTGGTATTGACCAACAATTCGATTTACACCCCCCGTGATCTCAGGGCGCGGCTGCTGCTCAGTGGTATCGACGTACCTGAGGAGTGCATCTGGACATCGGCACTGGCAACGGCGCAGTTTCTGGCCGATCAGAGGGCTGGCGGCAGCGCCTACGTGCTCGGGGACGTAGGGCTGACATCAGCCCTACATGATGTCGGATTCGTCCTGACCGAGCGTCAGCCGGATTACGTGGTGCTGGGCGAGACTAAAACACACACCTTCGAGAACATCACCCGGGCCATCAGGCTCATTGAGCGCGGGGCACGGTTCATCGCAACCAATCCGGATCCGTCGGGGCCGTCAGCGGAAGGGTCCGTACCAGCCTGTGGGTCATTCGCTGCCTTGATCACCCAGGCGACTGGTATTCGGCCCTACTTCGTGGGCAAACCCAACCCACTCATGATGCGGTCGGCGCTGAACGCGATCGATGCACACTCTGAGACCGCCATGATGATCGGCGATCGGATGGACACCGACATGGTCTCCGGCATGGAGGCAGGGATGCGTACCATCTTGGTGCTGACCGGCTCGACCAAGGTGGGGGACGTGGAACGGTTTCCCTACCGTCCCACGATGGTCGTCAAGTCCATTGCCGACGTCGCCGAGCTGGTCGGCAAGCTCGCACCCGTGGAGACCACCGCTTAGCGGACCTGCGCCCGCACCCGCTTAGCGGACACCTGCGGCGGCAGTCGCCTAGCGGACAATCGTGTCAACCGTTGCCCGTGCATCCCGCATCTGATAACGCCGTGGCACCGGAGTGGGCCAGTCTCGCGGCGCCCAACCAGGATGTGGCTGATCTGCCCGAGAGGTCCAGAACCACACATCGCGTACGGCAGGTCCTGCCGACCGGAACGTCGAGTCAGGCGCGTGGCTGACGGCGACGCCGGTAAGAGTGGTGAGGCCGGGCAGCACGATGTCAACCTTCGGCGTACCAGCGGGCAGCGGCGGCAAGTTGGTGACTGCGCTCATTTGCTGGCCAATCCGACGGAGCGACTCGGTGCCGACACGCAAATCTGTGCACAGGCATTCCAGTGCCCCTTGGCCGGCGGCTCTGGTCGTCACTAGCCGCGCTCGATAGATACCGCCGCCGAGGCCGAGACGTGGTCCCCCTGCCGAGATTTGGTTGTACGGATGCTCGGGTGGCTCGGCGTCGGCCAACGGCGGGCTCGAGGCAGTCTGCAGACCACCACCGGGATCGAGCGACAGGATCGTCCACGCGATCGATGTAAAGGTGCTGCCGGCATAGACGCCGTTGATCATGACGAGGTAGTGCTGCCGGGCTGGGGGATACCCGAACGCCTTAGTACTGGCAAGCACGGAAGTAGCTTCAGCCGGGCGGGTCAGTTCAGTGGGATAGCTGGCAAGTGGCAGCATGCCGGCCGGCGTCACCGGCACCTGCCAGAACGGGGGCACTGTCGCCAAGTCGACGTCCACCGTGGCCAGGTCGTCCGGCAAGGGCGGAAATGCGACCTGGAGCAGTGTGGTGTGATCGATCCGCAGATTGCGCTCGGCAAGCGTGACCGAGGTGCAGAGGCAACGGGAACCAGAACCCTTAAGCGTCAGGGGCCGGTAGACCTTCGACCGCGGAGCATCGGCCAAGACGATGTTCGGATAGCCTTCGCCCGGCCTCGTAAGACCGAGGTCGAGCCTTTTTGGTACCGGATCGTTGGGTCGTAGGCCCGGTCCGTGAAGAGGAGTGACCGACCAGTCCAGCACCGTCCCGCCGGCGACTCGCCGCACCGCGTGGACGGCAATCCGCATGGTGATGTCGAGGCCATCTGCCGAAGTCCACACCGCCTCGCCGACGACAGGTAGGTCAGGATTGGGTACTTGGGCGCTCTCGTCAGGGGTGACAGGCCGGATCGGCGGCGCGGTCGTCTCCCGCGTGATGGCCCGGCCGAACAGACCCGGCTCCGCGCGGTCGTAGGAGCAGCCGGTAATCAGGCAAGCAAGAATGAGGAGCGGAATCCAGCGCCTCATCTCATTGATGTTACGACGGTGCGGCGTGCGGAGCCGTCATCGAGCGGTTGGGCATGGTCAACACCGCGATGGTGAGCAGCACAGCGACAACTCCAGCGGCCAGGAACACCCGATGCAGGGCGTGTTCTAAAACAGCCGGCGGAATAGCGCTCGCGGTCGAAGAGATGTGGCCACCGACACGCTGGCTCAGCGACGCGTTGGCGATCGCGCCGAAGACCGCAATGCCAAGTGCACTGCCCATTGATCGGGCGAAAACGTTGGTCCCCGTCACGACACCGCGCCGCTCCCACTCAACCGCAGATTGCGCGGCAATCAGTGTCGGGCTGGCCACCAGACCCAACCCCAACCCGATCACGAAACAAGTCGCGGCTATCTGCCAGACGGAGCTGCGGGATGACAGCAGATCTAGCAGTGCCGCACCGATCATGATCACGACTGCGCCGATCAGCGCCGTACGGCGAAAGCCGATCTTCAGGTAGATCCGGCCGGCCACGGAGGCAGCGAGCGGCCAGCCGAGGGTCAGAGCTGCGAGGGCGAAGCCCGCCACCAGCGCGGTTGTATGCAGCACGCCTTGGGCGTACAGCGGAATGAACGAGGTCAGGCCGATCAGCACCACCCCGACGCCCAGGGCCGCTAGATTGGTCGAGTTCAGGAGCCGGCTGTGAAAGACCCAGCCGGGAAGAATGGGCTCGGCTGCCCGTCGCTCCACGAGCGCAAAGATGATCAAGAGTGACGCACCGACGGTGAGAATCGTGATGCTTGGCAACGAAGACCATTGCCACAAAATGCCGCCCTCGAGTAGGCCGAGGATGATCAGCGACGAGCCAACACCCAACAACGCCGCGCCGGCCACGTCGATGCGGTGCTGCTTACGGACCACCTTCTCGTGAAACCTGCGAGCGAGCCACCACGCCGCCAGCGCACCCAGCGGGATATTGACGAAGAAAATCCACCGCCAATTCAGAAAGTCGACGAAGAGACCACCCAGTGTTGGCCCGACGACCGATGACAGCGCCCAAACGCTGGCGACGTAACCCTGGACTCGAGCGCGTTCGGCTACCGAATAAATATCACCAATGATGGTCATCGACGTCGGCATCACTGCGCCGGCTCCGAGGCCCTGGAGCGCCCGGAATGCGATCAGGGCTGGCATACTCCAGGAAATCCCACACAAGATGGATCCAATGACAAAAAGCCCAATA
Organism: Propionibacteriaceae bacterium; assembly: GCA_036519615.1. Taxonomy (GTDB): domain Bacteria; phylum Actinomycetota; class Actinomycetes; order Propionibacteriales; family Propionibacteriaceae; genus Microlunatus. The sequence continues at coordinate 955 of DATDKX010000382.1, read as the reverse complement.
CCGACGAGCATGACCGGCTTGCGTCCCATGAGGTCGGTGAACTTGGCGAAAATCGGTACCGACACGGCCTGCGCGAGCAGATAGATCGAGAACAACCACGGAAACTGGGCGAAACCACCAAGATCGTTAACAATCGAGGGAACTGCGGTAGCGAGGATGGTCGCGTCGATCGCGATCAGCCCCACGCTTAACATGACCGACAGCAGGATGGGACCGCGTTCGGATCGAAGGCCGACGGACGCGCGCGAGATCGTCTGTTGGTCGGTCGGCTGGGCCATGTTCAGTGACAACTCGCGATTCCACTCAGGCATTCCCGCGTGAACAAGCTTGGTACAGCTGACGCGGCCTGAAGGACTTGGCGAGTTAAACCTGGCTCTTGCAGCTGTCCGTGCTTCCGAAGGTCGGGATTGTTTGCACTCGCATAGGGAGAGTGCTAAAAAGGGCATTAGCACTCTCCCTCCGAGAGTGCCACCTCTTCTGGCCGGTGAGGCTCCCATGGGCCGTCCGTCGCGGGCACCGGGTGAAGAGCCGTCAAATCACTCTCACAGGAGAGCGGAGAACATGCCCAAACTCATTCAGTTCAACACTGAAGCGCGGCGTGGCCTCGAGCGAGGGATGAATGTCCTCGCCGACGCCGTGAAGGTGACCCTTGGACCCAAGGGCCGCAATGTCGTGCTGGAGAAGAAATGGGGTGCTCCAACCATCACCAACGATGGTGTGAGCATCGCAAAGGAGATCGAGCTCGAGGACCCGTACGAGAAGATCGGCGCCGAGCTCGTCAAGGAAGTGGCCAAGAAAACCGACGACGTCGCCGGTGACGGCACCACCACAGCTACCGTGCTGGCGCAGGCGATGGTACGCGAGGGCCTGCGGAATGTGACCGCCGGTGCCAACCCGATGAGCCTCAAGCGGGGCATCGAGAAGGCTGTCGCCGCAGTTGTCGAGCAACTGGCCG
>DATDKX010000381.1:0-3808 GCA_036519615.1 Propionibacteriaceae bacterium | reverse complement strand
CGACCGGACGATCTGAAGATTTCCGCCGGCGTTGGTGCCGGAGTAGCCGAGGGCGTTGCGCTCGGCCACCACCTGGTCGACCACGGCGTCGCAGGGATGGCACTGGCCGATGTAGAAGCCGGAGTCGGGCGACCCCGAGGCATAGGAGTGCTCGAACAGGCCGTCGGCCGAGTCGAAGGCGTAGATGCCGTAGTCCTCTGGATCAACGTTTTCTGCTAACATTTACGAACGCACGTTCGGATGTCAGAGGAGGCTTCTGTGTCCGCCGCATCCAAGTCTGATGCACCGCTGGCCGGGGCTTACATCGAGCCAACTCCAGCCGGCTCGTTGGTCCGCGTATCGGCGCTCGCCGCCGATCACGATCCAAGCTCACCGGCCAACCAGCGCCGTGTGAACCACCAGGCCGCCGCTCGCGACGGGGCGCAGATTCTCCCCGAGTTCGAGTTCGAGGAGGTCGTGTCCGCCCGCAAGGAGGTTGAGCGGCCGCTCCTGGACCGTGCCCTCAAGGCACTGCTTGAGGGCCGCATCAAGACGTTGTACGTGAACAGGCTCGACCGCCTGTCGCGCCGGGGCATGGCCCATGTCGGGATGATCCTCGATGAACTCGAGAAGGTGGGCGGCAGGATCGTGTTCGTCGGCGAGGGCCTCGACACCTCCAAGGCTGGCACACGGCAGATCCTCGCCATCCTGTCCGAGCAGGCCCGTGCCGAGGCCGACAACATCGCGTGGCGAATGGAGCAATGGCATGCGGGCAACCGCCGCGACGGGCTGTGGCTGAAGAAGCGGCCGTACGGCTACCGGGTGGTGGATGGAAAGCTGCACCCCGATCCAGACGAGGCCGCCGTTGTGCGGCGGATCGTGACTGAGTTCCTTGCGGGCGCTAGCCTGCGCGGCATCGCCACGAGGCTGAATCGTGACGGCGTCGAGTGCCCGAACGCCGTGAAGCATGACGAGGCCCGGTTGGCGGGGCGCCGGGTGAGGCCGTTGGCGACGCGTCGATGGAGCTATGCCACCGTTCGCGCGGTTCTGCTCGCGCCTAGCCTCGCGGCGCTGATGTCCCACAAGGGACAGCTTGTTCGTGACGACAACGGCGACCCGGTCCCTGCAGGTATGGGCATCGTCACCTTGACCGAGCGCGCTCGGATTGTGGCTGAGTTCGAGCGCCGTGGCCTAACCGTGCGCAACGCCAAGGACGCTGAGCGCATCGGCAAGCGGACCGGTGGTGGACGACCTCCGAAGTACCTTCTGACTGGTTTCGTGCGATGCTCACGCTGCACTGCGGCGATGCAGCGCCAAACGGGGCGACGCGGTCATGACCCGGCGCCGATCTACCGATGCGCCGCCAACGGACGAGGCCACCAGTGCCCAGGTGTGAGCATCTTCGCCGAAGATCTTGAACGCGAGGTGGAGCGCCGCTTCCTGACCAAGCTCGCGGCTCTGGAGCCGGGAGACCCAGTGCTTGAGCGGATCGCGGAACGCTGGCTGGCATTGGTCGTGCCCGACGACCACGCCGGCCGCGCAATTCTGGAGGAGAAACTTCATGACGTGGAAGCACGCCTTGGGGACCTGTACGAGGCGCGCTATGCGCGGGGCGAGTTCAGCTCCGCTGAAGACATCACCAGGTACGAAGCCATCAGGAGGCGGCTGGCCGAACAGCGCGATGCAGTGCGTGCCGCTCTCGCGAAGCTCGGCCCGCCGCCGACTCTTGATCTTGCCGGGCTGCTTGACACGGAGTTGAGCAGCGAAGCATGGCCGCTCCTGCCGCTCCAGCGAAAGCGAGCGCTGCTCGGGCTGGCGGTTAGCCGGGTGTACGTCCTGCCATCCCGCGGACGAGGCTGGCATGCGCTTCCGGCCGAAGAGCGCGTGCATCCTGTCTGGATTGGGGAGCCGGACCCGGGCATCGAACTCGTCGGCGACGCGGCTGGGACCAACCCGGCGAGCGACGCGCCGAGCAATGGTGTCAGCCTTACCCCGCGCGAGCTGGAGGTGCTGCGGCTGGTGGCAGAGGGCCGGAGCAACCACCAGATCGCAGACGAGCTATTGATCAGCGCGAGGACGGTCAGCGTTCATGTCTCCCACATCCTGGGCAAGCTCAGTGTGAGCAGCCGGGTGGAGGCGGCCGCTGTCGCCCACCGCTTGGCAATGTCCGAGGATGTCGAGTCGCCGGCGGAGCCTGCCGTCCAGGAATAGGCGCAGGGCTCGCGCACCCCACTGGACGCCATGTCGATCAGTCAGCTCGACGTCACCCCTCGCAGCCCAGCGTGTCTGAAAGTGCACCGACACTCGAATCCATGACGGACGCGTATGCCCGGTGACCAGCTCAAACTACCTACGAAGCATTGGGCAGGACCATAAGGGTGGGCTGTGTGCAGGCGAAGGTCGTCCCGCCGGCGGTTGCATGGAGGGCGCGGTCGATCCCAAGGCGGGTCAGGACCGGGCGCCGACATCGCCCGATCGCTACCCTCACCGCGGATGCATGCTCGGCGAACGTCCATGCAGCGCTTGAGAAGAGGAACCTCCCGACGGCTGGGTCGTCAGCGAGCCGGCAGGTAAGGTGGATCAACGGCTCACACCCCCGGCCGGTCTTCGCGACTTCCCAACGCGCCTTCAGGGCGGCTGGACATTGACAGGGCCGCTCGCCGTGTGGGGTTTGCTGCGTGCGGCTGTTGCAGGAGCGCAGGACGGTCGAGCCGTGGCGGCGAAGCATGTGCAGTAGGATCGCCTGCGGCCCGTCGAGCAGGACGTCGAGCTGGGCATAGCGGGTGAGAACTTGGTAGCTCTGCTCTCCTCCGTGGTCGTCGATTTTGAGCTCTCCGCCGAGGAGCATAGCGACGCGGGCTGCCACGTGACGGTCAGAGGTAGTGAGGAGCCAGGTTGGCAAGATGCGTGTGCGGCCGTTGACGAGGGTGGCGTAGCGGAGGCGACCGTCGATGTGGTCGGCGGGTCGGACCATTGCGGATGGCAGGGCATGTCGCTGCAGCGATGCGGCTTGGGGGCATGAATTTGCTGGAGGTTGAGGTCGGGGCACGGTGCGCCTCCGGGGCGGGCTACGGCTTGTGCCCGCATGGGACCGGAGCACACTCACTGCTCAACTCACCGGACGCGTTACCTCTGCTGCAGCAGGCGTGGGATTCAGCCTGTCAGTGGAGTCATAGCGGTGCGAGTGGCGTCGCTGCCCGTCTGACTCCCCTGTGAGACTGACAGCCAAGGCAAGCAGTTCTCTTGAGGTCAACGATCACCTCGACCCGACGCTCGGGCTCGAGAGCCTCAACGGGACCGGGCGGCCGTGGGGAAGGGCGGGTCTGCGTCCGGGTGCAGGGCCCAGGCTTAGCGCCAGAGGCCACGCCGTTCCACACCTAGGCCCTGTGTCGAAGTCGGGGTGGCTGCTGAGCTGGGGTGACTGTCCTGTCCGGTGATGATTGGGGATGATCAAGGCTGCGACCTGCGGTCCGAAAGGTCGGTCCGGACGGCCGGCGCGGGCGTTGCTCAGGGATAGGTTGCTGATCAACTGATCTTGTAGTTCCGGGCGGCGGCGCGGGTCAGTGCACTCGCGTGTGGCTTTCTTCCAGTGAGAGGCCGCGCTGTCGCCCTTCGATGATCGACCAGAATCGGGAGCATTGCATGGGCTCGCTGGCTGGGCATTGCCGACCGTGCTCGAGTGCGGTGCGGGCCACCTCGATACGGTGCTGCTGTTCGGCCAGCTCGGCCAGTTTGTGATCGATCAGCTCCCGTTGGCCTTGCCGTTCGCCGGCAAGGAAACGCCCGATCTCAGCCAGCGAGAACCCGATCTCGCGGAAGAAGAGGATCA
>DATDKX010000380.1:0-3891 GCA_036519615.1 Propionibacteriaceae bacterium | reverse complement strand
TCTTGAGAGTCCGGTTCAGATCCCGGCGGCCGGAGTGATCTTGGACGGCGACTTGATCACGCCGGCCGATGCGGCGGGCGTCGTGGTGTTCGCGCACGGCAGTGGCAGCAGTCGACACAGCCCTCGCAATCGAATGGTCGCGGCGAGGCTGCAAGAGGCAGGCTATGCAACGCTCCTGATGGATCTGTTGACCCCGGAGGAGGACGAGGTCGACAGCCGGACGCGGCAGTTCCGGTTTGATATCCCGCGTTTGGCGTCGCGGTTGACCGGCGCAATTCGGTGGTTGAGTGATCGTCCTGACACCGCCGCGATGCCGGTGGCCCTATTCGGCGCCAGCACAGGCGCAGCGGCGGCGCTCATCGCCGCTGCGGAAGTTCCTGATCACGTTCAGTTGGTGATCTCTCGAGGGGGTCGGCCCGACCTCGCGGGGGACGCGCTGCCGCGTGTTCAAGCGCCTACCTTGCTGATCGTCGGTGGTCGGGACCTCGAAGTGCTGGATTTGAACAAGGCGGCCGCTGCGCAGCTGCGTGGGCCGGTCGAGATCGCCGTTGTGCCAGGGGCTACCCATCTGTTCGAGGAGCGCGGGGCCTTGGATCGTGTCGTGGAGCTCGCGATTCGTGCCCTTCGGCAGCACCTCGGCGCCTCCTCAAGCAAGCAGGTGGGACCCTAGGTCGCCTGGGGTTGGGTCATTGCCTGCATCATGCCGAAGATGTTGCTTTCAGTGTCTTTGTAGTAGACCTGCCAGCCCACACCCGGCACCTCGATCTTGCCCAGCGCCTCAACGCCGCCCAGCTTCTTGGCCTTGTCGATCATCTCGTCCACGTTCTCGACGTCGACTGTGCAGACGTAGGCAATCACCGGTGTCGGCACCTGGGGATCCGGATTCTCACCCATCCGTCGCAAGATCGCTCCCTCAATACCTGGTGGCTCGGTACCGGTGCTCACCAGCCAGTAGTCCACCGGACCATCCCACTTGGTGATCTCCCAGCCGAACAGTTGGCTGTAGAAGTTGGCCGCCCGTTCCGGGGCCTCGGCGTGTATCTCAAAATGCACTGGCCGTCTCATGCTTGCAATCTATCGAGGCCAGCCTTTTGCGTCCTGAGGGCGGTCTTTGAGAGGCTCAGACCGCATTTGCCGATGGATCCCGTCTTGCTGGCGATACCTTGCGACCATGCCATTTGATGCCCTCCACATCGCCCGGATGCGCAACGTCACGACGCGATCCATTAGCCCGGAGAACTTCGACGGCAGCAAGGGCGGCGGCGGCCGAGCGACTCAAGGCACAGGGGCAAACGCCGCCCGTGACCTCGGAGTTGGATGGAAGATCTCACCGTCGGTCAGCATCGACCCCGGTGCGAGCTTTCCGATGGCCACGATCGACGGGCCTGGCACGATCACCCACATCTGGCTCACCACGCCGGCACACAATTGGCGGACGTTGGTACTGAGGGCGTACTGGGATCACGCGCCTGAACCGGCAATCGAGGTTCCCCTCGGCGACTTCTTTGCTAACGGCTGGGGCAGATTCGCCCAAGTCAGTTCGAGCATGATCGCGGCCAACCCACACGGAGGCTTCAACTCCTACTGGCCGATGCCCTTCCAGCATCACGCCGAACTAACCGTGGAAAACCTCGGCAATGCCCATGCTGAGCTGTACTACCAGGTGACTTACGAGGCGGATGTCGATGTTGACGGGCTGGGTTACCTTCACGCCCAGTTCTGCCGGAACAACCCGCTCCCGGCAGGTGAGGCGCACGTTCTCATTGATCGCATCGCAGGGCAGGGTCATTACGTCGGCACTTACCTTGCCTGGGGTGCCAACTCACCCGGCTGGTGGGGCGAGGGCGAGTTCAAGGTTTACCTCGACGGCGACGAGGAATACCCGACGATCTGCGGCACCGGCACCGAGGACTACTTCGGCGGCGCCTGGAATTTCGACATTCCGGGCCGCGGCTACACCGAATACTGCACGCCGTACCTAGGCATGCCCCAGGTAATCAGGCCCGACGGTCTCTACCAAAGCCAGCAGCGCTTCGGCCTTTACCGCTGGCACATCCTCGACCCCATCCATTTCGCCAGCGATCTGCGCGTTGACATCCAGGCCCTCGGCTGGCAGTCCGGTGGTCGATACCTCCAGCTGCACGACGACATCGCCTCGACGGCGTTGTTTTACCTCGATCAGCCGAGCACCAGCCGACCAGCCCTCCCGCATGCCGACGCCCTGCAGACAGGTTGAATTCCGACAAGAGCGGTAACTGCGGCTCCTCAGTGGCCGCCCATGTGCATATGCTGGCCGGCCATCTCCTGATTCATCTTGTCGAGTGTCCGTTGGGTTTGTTTCGAGAGGCGACCGTCTTTGGTGATGTCGATGATGCCCATCATCCCGCTGTCCTCGTGAGCCACGATGTGGCAGTGGAACACGGTCGCGCCGGTGAAGCGGTTGAAGTGCATGCGAATCCGCACTTCGCCGTGCCACGGTAGCGGCACAGTGTCTTGCTCGCCGTAGGACTGGACCGGCTTGCCATTGACGGACATGACCATGAAGTCATTGACGTGGATATGGAACGGATGCTCCTCGCGGGAGACATTCCGGATGATCCACTCCTCCGTGGTACCGAGCTTGGCGACAAAGTTGACGTGGGTCGCGTCGAACTGCTTGCCGTTGATATAGAACTGGTTGGTCTTGGTGTTCTCGCTGAATTCGAGGTGTCGGGTTCGGTCCACGTGGTCCGACGCGAGCGGCGAGGGTGGCGCCATGGAAGTAGGCCAGGCGACATCGGGCACCGGGTCGCCGCTCACCTGCAGGGTCATAAGGCGTCGTTGAGGGTAATTGTCGCCATCGGGACCGGTGGTGTACGGCAAGGTCTCGAGCATCTGGCTACCCGGCTGCGGCCACCGGACTAAGACGTCGAACCGCTTGCCCGGCGGGAGCACGAGCTCGTCGGCGGTCCACACCTGTGCCACCGGATTGGCGTCTTCAGCGATTACTGAGAACTGCGTGCCGCTCAGCCGGAGCCGGTACCAGATGTCGGCACCGATGTTCGCCAGTCGCAGCATGTGAGTTTCATTGGTCCGAACGGTTAGCACCGGATCGACCTGACCGTTCACTGTACGCGTGGTCGGCGCGTTGGAATCGATGTTCGACCTCACGATTGCGCCGTCCTTGACCTGCAAGTCCTTCAGCGCCACGACGTGCTGCTGGACGCTCTGCAGCGCTGGCGGCAGGAGTCCTTCCAGGCCGTCGACGATGAGCACGCCCGACAACCCAGCGAAGATCTGCTCCTCGACCAGTCCGTGCAGATGTGAGTGGTACCAGTACGTGCCAGGCTCGATATCGGACGGGAGCTTCCAGACGACGTGGTTAAAGGTCTTGCTCTTCATGACCCGCAAGACGTTGTCGGAAATGCCGATTGGTGACATAAACATCCCGTGGCCATGCAGGTTGGTGGGCTGCCCGAGCCGATTCGTCAGATCGATTCTGACCGTGTCGCCGGGGTGGACCCGCAGCGTCGGGCCGATGTACTGGCCCTGATAGGCGTAGCCCTTGATCATCGCGCCCGCCACGGGGAAGGTTGTCGGCTCCACGGTAAACGCGGTTCGCAGCGCTCCGTTTTCCGATTGCAGCTCGATTGGCGCCTGGAAGGGGCGGCGCTGTTCAGTCTTGAAGGTCGTCGGTACGGACTCATTGGCGGGCTTGCCAGCCGGATTGGGCGAGGGGCTGCTCGGCGCGGCGCCGGCCGCTGTTGGGGGTCTGAGGGTTGGGCCGACTCCGATGACAACGGCCATGATGATGAACACAACGAGGCCGACGACCGCCGAGGGGATGACCAGCGCACGTGTTCGCATACGCCCGACCCGTTCTCCGACGGCCCTCGACCATCGGTCTGGCAA
>DATDKX010000379.1:0-2192 GCA_036519615.1 Propionibacteriaceae bacterium | reverse complement strand
ATTTTCGCGATCGCCCTGGCTGTAGTTGCGCTGGTACTGACTCTACGGCTCCGGATGACTTTGATCTTGAATCCGGAATCGATCACGATCAGCCGCGGCCGGCATCGCAGGGCCGTGCCCTGGTCCATGATCGATAGCGTCAAGCTGCGGGGATCTCGGCTGTTATTGATCACTGCGCCTGAGGCTGGCCCGGACGCGGTCGTGACCAATGCCCGCAGCAGCACCGATACAACGTTTGCGGCCCTGATAACCGAAATCCAGAGCCGATTGAACGCCGATCGCGGCTACCGGCAGATTTCCTAGCCGGCCGGCTCGCTGGCCGAGGGGAACCTCAGCGGTACGGCCGGGACGTTGCGGCGACCTTAGGGTCGTACGCGCACGCGTCGTTGACACTTTCGCTCTGAATTGTGGCGCCGGACTTCTTCTTCGCCTTCGGGTTCTTGGTTTCACCTAGCGCTACCTTGACCCGTTTACGCATCATTGTGAAGTCTGGATTAGAAGAGTAGAAGCCAGCCGCTCCGGATTTGAAGACAACGCTGCGGACGTTGCCGTCCTTCACGCGCAGACTCAGATCGACCATCAGCGGCAAAACTTCTTGCGGAATGTCGGTATAGACCAGCTGTTTGCCGGCGTTCGCGACATCTTCATAACGGGCCAGCATGTTCTTCGGATTGGCCTGCTTGATGATCGCGTTGATCACGCAGCGCTGCCGGTCCATCCGAGCGAAGTCGTCCGAACCGTAGCGGCCACGGGCGTACCACAGAGCGCTACGTCCGTTGAGCTTTTGATTCGGTCCAGGCTTAAGGAATTCCTTGGGTGGAATGTGGCGATCCGTGTCGCCACCTATGGGGATATAGGTGTTGATGTTGAGCCGGATGCCACCTAGAGCGTTGATCATCTTGCTGAAGCCCTCCAAGTTGATCAACACGTAGTAGTCCACCGGCAAGCCAAGTGCCTCGCCGACTGAAAGCTTGAGCACGTCGGCACCGAGATTGTCCGTTGGGCCGAGGAGATCCTTGGGCACCGAGCGCGGCACGTTGCGGTACATCGCGTTAAGGAAGTACTCGGCGTTGCTGGGGTCACCATTGGTGAAGCCGTACGGATAGCGCTTGTGCAGTGGCGAGCGCTTCGGAAAGGGCATCCGAGTCAGGTTTCGGGGCAGGCTGAACAAGGTGGTATCGCCGGTCTCGGTATTGATGCTCGCCAAGATCACGGTGTCAGTACGGGTACCGACCCGGCCAGGCCCCGCGTCACCGCCAAGGAGCAGCACATTCAGTCGCGGCTTGCCGGCCCAGGGGTCCTGCGGTTTCGGCCTGCCTGGCGTTGTTTGCGTGGCCTCCAGCGTTGGTCGGGTCGCGCTCTTCGTCTCATTCTCTTTTTTGAACACTGCGCCGACGGAGCTTGCAGTGACATAGGAGTAATGCGCTGCAACCGCCATGGGAGCAGCGACGGCAAACGAGAGCACGCCGACAAGGACGCCGCCGATCACTCTTTGGCCTCGCGTCGGGCGGCTGCGAAGACTTAAATGGCTGGCAACGATGATGCCAACCCACACCACGCCGAGGATCACCAAAGCGACGGCTCCCCGGCGCAGCGTCTTCGGGTCGACGGCGTGCGCCAGCAGGTCTTGACGATCAACGGCTGCGTAAATGCCAAGGGCTAGAACCCCTGCGGCGAAGATGCCGAGGATGACGCTGCCAATGAGGCGACGTCTGCCTGCGATTAGCCCCAGTCCGGGTATCGCTGTACCGGCGATCGTAAAGGCAACCGCTCGTCGGAAGCTGCGCTCCGACGTTGGGGCCCGAGCTGGGCGCACAGGGGCAGGGGACTCGTCGGGGAGCCGCCAACCCCACGTACCCTGCTCAAGTTGATTAGGCATCAACATTCCTTCGCGCCGCCCGGGGAAGTGAAAACCCGGTCCACAATACGTGGGCTAACGGGTCAATATGTGATTCTCGAACGAATCCCTTGGCATGTGCAAAGGTGGCGCGCACGGGCGTACGGGATTGCCTGTCGGGTTGAGTCGAGTGGCTTTGCCTCACGTAGCGTCTGGTCGGTAGTCTTGCCCAGCGCTCTGCCGCAGCCGAGCGTGTGGTTGGGAGGCGTCGCCTAGTCCGGTCTATGGCGCCCGCCTGCTAAGCGGGTTGAGGGCTCAACCCTCTCGCGGGTTCAAATCCCGCCGCCTCCGCCAC
>DATDKX010000378.1:0-3548 GCA_036519615.1 Propionibacteriaceae bacterium | reverse complement strand
ATCGGCATCCCCGACTCCCGCACCGAGATCGTCATGCTGCGGCCGCCCGACGGAGGTACCCGGCTGGAGCTGTCGAGCTTCGTCCGGCCCGACCACGAGCCGGGGTCACCGGCCGCGATGGCCAACGAGCTGGGGCTGCGCAACGTGGCATTCGAGGTCGACGACCTCCAGGCCGCCGTCGACCGGCTGGCCGCGGACGGCTACCGGCTGGTCGGCCGAATCGGCCAGTACGAGCGCATCTGGCGCATGGCCTACGTGCGCGGACCGGAGGGGATCATCGTGTCCCTGGCTGAGCGCATCGGCTGACGCCGCCGTCGATGCTTGATCAGCCGGACGTCAGGCGCCGGGCTGCTCCTGCCGTCCCACGGTGACACGTACTCGGTCAGCAGCACCGGACTCAACGGATGCCGAACGATGACCTCGGCTACCACCACAGGACGTGACGCCACCCCGGGCTCCGATGAGTGGAGGGCCTGCGCCGTGCTCGGTAGACGCACCGTCTGACGGGACCACTCCAGCAGCCGGTCCTCCTCCGCCGCCTAGCTCGACAACTGATGCCCATATCCCGGTCGGCTAGCGGAACCACTAGGTCGATGCATCTGAGGTGGTCTCGGAAACCGCTGCGGTTTTGATTCGGAGAGCAGCTATGAGAAGCCAGACGGTCCACACGAGGATCAGGCCGATTCCGAGGAGAGTGGGGATCTGGTTCGCGGACGAGAAACCGCTACTGCCGATAATCCATCCCTGCGCTAGGTAACTCAGGCCGCAGAGCGCCATCAGATAGCCGATTGGGCGCGAAACCCGGCCCGTAACGGCAATGACTGCGCCGAAGAGAATCAACGCGATACCAAACACGAAGCTTTGATAGCTTCTCACCGCCCACTCCAACCATCGAACGGTCTCGGCGGCTGCGAAACGCACCGCCTTGTCACCGTCCTCGGCCGAAGCCCACGCGTTCACAGCCTGCTTCAAGCCCACGCCGTCCACCGCTTGCAACACCCCATACAAAGCCAGAGCAGCGCCCGCTGACAGAAGCGCGAAGCGGTTCAACCAAAGTCCCACGCCACTACGCACGTCCAATGCGAAGTACAGGGCGACAAGCCCAAAGGTGATGATCACCATTCCGACGAACTGACCCAGATGCACCGCGGTCCATGACCGGCTCGCCGCATAGATCGCGAAAATGATTCGGTGGTCATTCGCGTCTGGACCTTCTGGATGAAGGAATCCGGCAATCGCAGTAACGAGCACGCCGGCGAGAAGGAGGGCGGCGGCCAACGTCGCTGAATCCCGCTCAACTCGCCCGACGGGTGCATGTGTGACCATCAGGACCTCCGTTGGTCCATGGGAGCGGGCCGCCGACTCATGTAGCTTTCACGCTTCGAGCGCCTGCCCACGGGACCGGTGCGACAGGAATCATCCTTCTTATCAAGCCGAGCGACTGTCAAGCGCCAAGCAGGCGCAGGCCCCGTCGCGGCTTCCAGAACGGGCGGACCGCATCCGACCGCTGACTTTTGGAGTTTGCAAGTAGGGGGATCAAGAGCTGCGTGACCAAACGAGTGACAACGATCCGCTCGCCGGCACACCGCCGCCGATGACATCTCCGTCGTCGTCACCGACGCGGACCGCACCCTGATCGGCTCAACCACCTGAGCGCAGGTGAGTGGGCACCCATTACATCGAGGCCTAGTTGAACCGGAATGCGCTGGGGCGGAGATTGACAAGCAACGCATGTCAGCCGGAAAGCAGATGCACGTCCAAGACACCGTCGATGAGATTGATCTCGCGAGGTCGTTCTGATGGACACGTTTATTCCGCCAGCCAGGTCGGGCAGGCCGGTGCGGAATCGGCGACAGGCCCGAAGGACTGTCGCGATGCAGGACTGACCAGCCGATGTAATCACTGGATCCCCGTGCCTGCGCCCTCTTCGTGAAGGTCGTGTCATTGATGCAGTGGGTAATGAACGGCGGCATGAAGACCAGGCCATTCGGCGTCGGGTTTGGGCAGCAATGATGAGTCAATCGAGGATGTAGGAGCTCAGGTGTCTGATCGAATCCAAGAAATCGTCGAGCGCGCAAACGTCCCCGAGGGCTTTGTGCGACAGCTGATCGCGGCCGGCGCGCTGCCCGGCGAGGAGGGTGAGTTGGGATCCCCCCAGGCGGTGCGGCGTGCAAGGCTGCTGTGGTCTTGGACGGCAGCGGGACTCTCGGTGGAGACCGTCCTTGCGCTGATCAATAAGGGCGCCCTGTCGCTGGCATTCCTGGATGCGCCGGTGATGGCTTTGCCCGAACGCCTGGACCGCTCCTACGAGCAGCTCGCCGCCGAGCGTGGGGTGCCGATGAGCTTCGTGCAGGCGGTCCACCAATCGCTTGGCTTCGCCCCTCCGGAGCCCGGCGACAGGGCTGGCGAGGACGACGCCACCATGTTGGACGTGGCAGGGTTGTTCCGGGGCGCGGGAGTAGGCGACGACGCAACGCTGCGGTTGCTAGCCGTGTACGCCGACAACCTGCGCCGCATCGCCAAGGCCGAGGCAGATCACTACGAGGCCAACATTGAGCGCCGTCTCCGCGCCGAGGGACTGGACGAGCGCCAGCTAATCGAGCTTGGCACTCAGCTTGGCGACCGGGTCATCGGGTTGCTGGAGCGAGTGCTCCTGATGGTCTACCGCCGCCGTCGCGAGCACGTCTGGACCGAGCACGCCATCAACCACGTAGAGCAGGCACTTGAGAGCTCCGGTCTCCAGACACGAGTGCCGCAGCCACCAGCCATCTGCTTTGTCGACCTGACCGGCTACACCCGCCTAACCGAGGAGCGCGGCGACGAGGCTGCTGCACAGGTCGCGGGGCGGTTGGTCGCGCTGGTGAACGACATTTCGCGGCGTCGAGGGGGCCGGGCCGTCAGATGGCTTGGGGACGGCGGGATGTTCTACTTCCGAGAGCCCGGGACAGCCGTGGTAGCCGGCCTTGACCTGGTCGAGCGCGGCCCTGCGGTCGATCTGCCGCCAGCCCATGTGGGCATCCACACCGGTCCCGTCATCTCACAGGACGGCGATGTCTACGGTAGGACCGTCAACTTGGCGGCTCGGATTGCGTCGTATGCACAGGCCGGACAGGTGGTGGTGAGCCAGGAGACGGCGCAGCGTTCCGGCGACCGCCAGGTGTGGTTCGACCCGCTGGGAGCGGTCGAGCTCAAAGGCGTCGCCAAGCCCCTGCCGCTCTACCAGGCCTACCGCAGGTCTTAGGCGCTCCAGCTCGACTACCGGTATCGAGCCTTGGAGAGATCCTCTTTGCCGTCAGCACGAACGATCGTCTGGCTCACTTTCGCCCCGGAATCGCCGTCTCTTAACGGGCGGCTGTGGCATTTCGACGGGGCTGACCAGCGTTCAGCGGAGGCTCGGTGCATGACAGGTGTCGAGGATGTGGGAAACGAATTGCGGATCTGCCATCGGCTTGGCGTGCTTTGGATTCGAGTGCGTCAACAACGTTCGTTACGGCGATCGTTGTCACAATCTCTACCGTCGAAGTTGCCCGCAGAAGCGGCTCCGCAGA
>DATDKX010000377.1:0-10344 GCA_036519615.1 Propionibacteriaceae bacterium | reverse complement strand
ATGGACATCTGGGCGATGGTGCTGGCATACACCTCGAACGGATCGGTGGCACCGATCCAGCGCTGGCCGAAGCCGATGGCGCCCAAGATCAAAATCACCAACCAGGCCAGCGCCCACAGCCGCAGCACCGCCAATGTGGTTCTATCCGGCTGCACCAGCTCAAGCCAGCCGAATCCAAACAGGCCCACTACTGCTGGCCATACACCAACCCCAGCGGGCAGGCTGACCAGGCCCTGTTGCGGGTCGATACGCGCAATTGCACAGAGTCCGCGATGGATCGTCCGCAACGGGTTCGTCGTACGCCAGAACTGGCCGAGTAGGAGCGAGATCGGCACCAGACCGACCCACATCCAGACGAAGACAAACCCAAAGATCGGATTGGTCAACAGATCCTGGCCGGCCATCATTGCTAGCCCCGCCCATATGTACGTGGCAAGGACCAGGACCCGAGCGATCAGCCGGACGACTGGATTGTCGACTACTACAGTCAGCCCAGGCATCGGGCGGCCACCGATGCGCTCGAACCGGGGCCGACGCCAGGCCAAGATCAAGATCGTAAAGGAGATCAGCAACGCCAGTACCGCACCGGTCACCACAAACGAGAACGGCAGCGGCAGATCACGCCGCGACGCGATCCCATGCAGTGGTATCAGCATGCAGTGACCAAGCAGGGCTAGTGCGCGTTCAAGATCACAATGATCTTCTCGAGATGGTGCGATTCGACTTCGAAGCTACCGGGACTGTCGAGGGTGAACTCTCCCTTCGTCGGCGTACCCGCTTTCACCGGCAGCTCATAACCATCTCCACCAATGTGGGCATGGACTTCGTCGTCGGTATCGCTGATCACGTTCAAGATCACCTTCTGGCCCACGCGTACGTTGATCTTCTCGCCGCTGGGAATGGTCTTGCCCTTGGCGATGGTGACGTTGATAGTGAGTGCGTAGTCCGGATTCAAGGAGGGCGAACTGGGTGGCACTGATGTCGGTGATGCGGCGGAGGACGAGGATTCCGCCGGGCTGCTGGCCGCCGTTGGACTCGCGCTGGACTGAGGTTCGGCCGTGCTCGTACACCCGCTGAGCAGCAGCGCACCGACGACAGCTCCGTACGCCAGGGCACCGCGCGTCCTGTGGGCGCCTGTGTTCATTCTCTTCCAGCTTTCTCAGTGCACGCGCTCATCGAGTTCCTCAAAAAGGACCTGACGGTGCGGCGCCAAGTCCACCCAATCCTGTACGAAGCTGACGGTAAGCAGGTTCCCGTTGGCCTTTTGGCCAACGGAGTCCGGCAATTGGCGGTAGTACCGTAATGGCTCCAGGGATTCCAGCAGGAAGGGGGCTCGTGTGCCGCAACGGCTTACGCCCCTCGAAGTGTCGCTGCTGGCCTTGGATACTGCACACACGCCGGGCCATGTCGGTACCGTCGACATCTTCGACGCCGGCGCCGAGGGCTTTGACTACGAGCGGCTGATCGCACTCATCCGAGAGCGGATCGCATTCGTACCGCGGTATCGGCAGCGGGTGCGGGATATCCCCGCGAGGCTAGCCGGACCGGTATGGGCCGATGATGAGGATTTCGACCTCACCTTCCATGTCCGCCGGTCGGCGCTGCCGCGCCCGGGCAGTCTGGCTCAGCTGCGAGAGTTTGTCGGTCGAGTGCTGGCCCGCCGGCTCGATCGATCGCGGCCGCTGTGGGAGATGTACCTGGTTGAGGGTTTGGAGGACAACCGGTTCGCGCTGGTTGCCAAGTCCCATCTGTGCCTGGTGGATGGAATTGACAACGTCGAGATCGGCCAGGTGTTACTAGACGCTACGGCTCACTCGCACGCGGTCGCGGGTCCTGGGGCGGAGGTCGCTTCTTGGAATCCGACGCCCGAGCCGTCAGCGTTGGAGTTGCTCGCCGGGGCACTCCTGGAAAGTGCCCAGGATCCAGCCCTGGCATTGCAAAACCTGCGCGGTGCCCTGGCGAGCGCGCTCGGTGTCGCAGTCGCCGTCAGCGAGGCGGTTGGCGGCATCAGTGGAGCGCTTGGCGAACTGGCAGCTGATGCGCTGCTCGGGCAACGTCGCTCCGCCGACTCGCCGCTGACCGGCGTAGTTTCCGAGCAGCGTCGGTTTGCCACCGTGGTCGCCCCACTCAGCGATCTGCGGGCGGTCCGCGAGGAACACCACCACACGATCAATGACGTAGTCCTGGCCATGATCTCTGGTGGGCTGCGGTCGTGGCTGCTGACTCGTGGCGAGTCGATCCGCTCGGGGAGCTCACTGACCGCACTGGTACCGATGAGCGTGATCGAGGAGAATGGCGAGCCCACTTCCTTGGGCAGTCAGGTTGCGCCGCACCTGCACAGTCTTCCGACTGGCGAGCCGAACCCGCTGATGCGGCTGCACCAGGTCGCCTATGACACTCAAGCGCATAAGGACTCCGGGCGCGCGGTAGCTGCGCGCTCGCTTGCCGATATCGCGGGCTTCGCACCGGCCACACTGCATGCGCTCGGTGTACGGACCTCCACCGAAGTGGTCCGCAGACAGCACGATCTGGTGATTACCAACGTCCCCGGGCCACAGCTGCCGCTGTTTGCTGCGGGTGCGCGGCTGGTTGCAAGCTATCCGGTCCTCCCGCTGGCGGCCAGCCACCTGCTTGCCATCGGAGTTACCTCCTATGACGGTGAGGTCTTCTTGGGGCTGAACGCCGACCGGGATGCGATCCGCGATCTTGACGTACTCGCCCAATGCCTTCGCGACGCCCTTGAAGAGCTGTTGGATACCACCGTCCGAGCCACGACCGTACGTCAGCCCACTCGTAAGGCGCCCGCCGCGGCTCGGCGCGCGGCTGCTAAGAAGGCTGCCGCGCGACAGGACGCGGCCCGCAAAGCGACTGCGCAGAAGCGTGCCGCCGTACGCAATCTGGTATCCCGAGCAGCCGAACTGGGTGACCGCCCGGCAGAGCCTCCCGCAGCTGAGAGCTCGACCAAGTCCACTAACGCAACCAAGTCACCTAAGCCGCGCCAAAGCTCGGGCAAGTCACGACAGCTTGCCTCCCAAAAGAGCGCCAGGAAGAAGCCTTCGGCAGCGAAGGCAGTCGCGGAGGAACCTCCTGCGCACGAGGGGCCCGACCGCTGATGTCGCAAATGATCTTCATTCCGATGACCCGAGATGACGCACTGGCGCTTCGCTTGGGCACCGCGATGCGCCACTATCTGGGGTGCGCGGCGACGCCCAGTCTGGCTGCCTCTATGGATGCTGACCCGGCGATCGAAGAGGTCGAGTACGCCGCTCTCAGCAACGCCGGCGTGCTGGCGCTGGCGCTGGCGCTGAACGCACCGCGGCTGGTGATAGCAGCGGAGGTGCGGGAGGAACAGGTCGAGGATTTGAACAGGCCGCATGGCGAGATTGAGGTCCGCGGCCTGGCTTGGGCTCAAGTGCGGGCGCTGTTCGCGGACGAACCAGACGCGCTGGAGGTCGCGACGCTGGCCGGGAAGGCGGTTGCCGGACAGAGCCTGGCCGCGGCACTGATCACACCCGAGGTGGCGGCAGTGCTGGACGGCTACGACTTGTTGTGGTTTGCCCCCGAAGAGCTTGACCAGTTGTAGCCCTGATTCCCTCACCGATCCCGACCGTCCAACGGAGGAAATTCCCCCGCTGCGAGCGTCTGTAGTGCGCGAGCAGTGCCACAAACTTGTCAGATCCATCAGGCACACTAGGGGGCATGCCTCGTTCAATATGGAAAGGCGCAATCTCCTTCGGCCTCGTCACAATCCCGGTGAAGCTCTTCTCAGCGACTGAGGAGAAGGACATCAGTTTTCGCCAGGTGCACCCCGAGGATGGCGGCCGCATCAAGTACAAGCGCGTCTGTGAGAAGTGCGGGAAGGAAATTCCCTACGCCGAGATCGCCAAGGGCTATGAGATGCCGGACGGCCGGATGGTGATCTTGTCGCCTGAGGACTTCGATTCGCTTCCACTGGCCACCACCAAAGCGGTCGAGGTCGTCCAGTTCGTGGCCGAGGAGGATGTCGATCCCACCTACTTCAACAAGACCTACTTCCTCCAGGCCGACGGTCCGGGCATCAAGCCTTATGTGCTGCTGCGCGATGCATTGATCAAGAGTGGACAGAGTGCGGTGGTCAAGGTTGCTTTGCGGTCTCGTGAGGCGCTTGCGCTGATCCGCCCGAAGGACGGCGTACTGCTGATGCACACGATGTTATGGCCTGATGAGCTTCGGGACGGGTCCTTCGCCGCGCCACCATCCGACGTCACGGTGTCCGATGCCGAGGTCACCATGGCCCAGTCCTTCATTGACGCGCTGGCCGGTGACTTCAACCCTGAGGACTTCACCGACTCTTATCGCGAGGCGCTGGAAATCTTGGTGCAGAGTAAGGCCGAAGGCGTGCCGCTCGAAGAAGAGCCGGAAGCGCCAAAGGAGGCAGAAGTCGTCGACTTGGTGGCTGCGTTGCGTGCTTCGGTCGAGGCTGCCAAGAAGCGCCGGGAAGAAGCGGAGACCGCTAAAGCCATGTGAGCTGTCATGCGACCTGAACCCCTCGACAAGCTCAGGCCCGCGCGTGTCGAAGGGCGCGCTTCGACAAACTCAGCGCGCATTAGCTGTCGAGAACAGCACAGGTAGCGTGGATTTGTGGATGCCGTGGTAGATGTGCCAGTGCCGGTCAACGAAGCCGTGCTCGGTTATGCGCCAGGTTCGAATGAGCGGGCAGCAATCGAATCAGCGCTCGAGCGGATGGCTGGCGACGATCCAATCGACCTGACCGCAACCATTGACGGAGTAAGCAAACCGGCATCTGGAGATCCCTTCGATGTCAGGATGCCGTCCGACCACTCCCACATCCTCGGACGCGCCGCCAATGCGACCCAGTCTGATGCGACCGAAGCCATTGATGCGGCGCTGGCAGCCGCTCCTGGATGGGCGGAACTGGGCTTCGAGCAGCGCGCAGCGGTGTTCTTGCGTGCGGCTGATCTGCTAGCCGGATCGTGGCGAGACACCTCGAACGCCGCCACCATGCTCGGCCAAGGAAAGACAGTGCAGCAGGCCGAGATCGACGCCGCTTGCGAGCTGATCGACTTCTGGCGCTTCAATGTCGCGTTCGCCGGACGGATCTTCGAAGATCAGCCGATCTCATCGCCGGGCGTGTGGAACAAGGCCGACTATCGCCCGCTCGAGGGCTTCGTGTACGCCATTACTCCGTTCAACTTCACATCGATTGCCGGCAACCTGCCGACGGCGCCGGCATTGATGGGCAACGTAGTCATCTGGAAGCCGAGTCCAACCCAGCAATTTGCCGCGCACTTCACCATGCGGCTCTTGGAGGCGGCGGGACTGCCGCCCGGAGTGATCAACATGCTGCCAGGGGATGGCCTTGACGTTTCCCATGTAGCACTGCAGCACCCGGATCTCGCGGGCATCCATTTCACCGGCTCCACCAAGACTTTCCAGCATCTGTGGCAAACGGACGGTTCCAATATCAGCGGCTATCGAGGCTATCCACGGGTGGTGGGGGAGACGGGCGGCAAGGACTTCGTCATTGCTCATTCCAGCGCGAACCCCGATGTGCTTCGTACAGCGCTGATCCGAGGCGCGTTTGAGTACTCCGGGCAGAAGTGCTCAGCAGCATCCCGCGCCTACATCGCTCGCAGCGTGTGGGATCAAATGGGAGACGATCTGATCGACGCTACCGAGTCTTTGCAGGTCGGTGACGTACGCGACCTGTCCAACTTCACGTCCGCGGTCATTGATCAACGTGCCTTCCGCAAGCATGTGGAGGCGATCGAACGGGCGCGCGATTCCGCAGATGCCAAGATCATCGCCGGCGGGCTGACCGATGACCGGGAGGGCTGGTACGTCCGGCCGACCTTGATCATCTCCGACAACCCGAGGAACGACATCTTTGTGACCGAGTACTTCGGGCCAATACTCGGGATTTACGTCTTCGACGACGTCGACTTCGGCGCCACGCTCGATGAGGTTGATCACTCGGCTCCGTACGGTCTCACGGGTGCCATCGTCGCCGATGATCGGGTGGCACTCGATCTTGCTAGCCGTCGGCTTCGGTTTTCGGCGGGAAACTTCTATCTCAATGACAAGCCCACCGGCGCAGTCGTCGGCCAGCAGCCGTTCGGCGGTTCTCGGGCTTCCGGCACGAATGACAAGGCCGGCTCGATGTGGAATCTGATCCGCTGGACCAGCCCGCGTTCGATCAAGGAGACCTTCGTTCCGCCCACCGACCACCGATATCCCTACATGGCCTAAGCGCGACGTCTGCGATCACGTTCGGTGGAGATCTGGCGACGCAAGCGAGCGTTGTCTGCCTCGAGTCGCAATACCATCGCGATGCCAGCGAGGTTGAGCCCTTCGTCCAGCAATGCGGCGATCTGCCGCAGCCGCTCAATATCCTCCAGGCTGTAGAGGCGGGTACCGCCCGGGGTGCGTTGTGGACCGACCAGGCCAGCCTTCTCGTACGCGCGCAGGTTTTGCACCCCAGTGCCCACCATGTCGGCGGCGACTGAGATACCAAACAGAGCCGCGGTCCGGTCGTACGGGTGGGCCATCACAAGCTCCAAAAACTGAGATCTTTGGACTTGCATCATATCAGCGATCGAGTTAATCTATAGCCGCTACCATAGATATTGATGGCCCGTAACAAGCGCCAGAGAAGTTTCGACGATTGCATCGACATCGCAACGACTATGGAGGTGAAATCGACAATGTTGATGCGCACGGATCCCTTCCGCGAGCTTGACCGGCTCACTCAGCAGTTCTTGGGCACCGCGGCTCGTCCTTCCTTCATGCCCATGGATGCATGGCGCGAGGAAGAGACGTTCCACATTGAGTTCGACCTGCCAGGTGTCAATCCGGACTCGATCGATCTGGATGTTGAGCGGAATGTGCTTACTGTGAGCGCCAATCGGCCAGCTCGTAATGGCAACGTCGAATTCTTCGCCAATGAGCGTCCCAGCGGGGTGTTCAGCCGGCAGTTGATCTTGGGCGACAACGTGGATCTGGACAAGATTTCGGCCAGCTACCACGACGGCGTGCTCGCTCTTGAGATACCGGTCGCCGAGAAGGCGAAGCCGCGCAAGATCGCCATCGCAGCGGGCGACGGTCAGCGCACTATTGAGGGCTGACGTATTAGTTCGGCTTACCGGCAAGCCGAGCCACGCGAAGGCCAACCGGCTCGCCCGGCGCCAAAGGGTTGTCTGTCGAATCCCGCCTTGAGGTTGCGGCCTGCAAGACGTCCGATTCAAGCCTCCTAGGCTTTGGTGCCGGGCGCGCTGGTCGGCCTTCGCTCAGGCCTCTTCGCTCTCACGCGGCGAAGAGCTGCGCGCCAGCCATCGATCACCAACCTCTTGTTGTGTCCGATATCCCGCCATCACCGCTGGTGCTGCGGCTTCCTCGAGTTTTCTTCCGAGTAGCGGGATGGCGACCTTCAAATCGCCGCGGACGTCCACCACGCTCCCGCGGCCCCCAGGTGAGAGTCGAATTCCGCCCTTGAAGGTGACCGGTTGGCCGAGCACTGTCATGGTCACAGTGCCGCTGCGCGAGCCATCAGAGGACAGCTCGCCCCAAACGATTTCGTCGTTCACTGTCAGCTGCGGTCCAGTGAACCGAGCCGCCGACTCTGGCGCCGGCAACGTTCGTGAGGTCTGCGTAGTCGAGCCCGCGGCCGATATGTGGTAACTGATCGAGTCGCTGGCAACGCAGACCTCTTCCAGATACCGCTGGTCAGTCATCATGGCGTAGACCTCAGCGGGCAGCGCAGCAAAGTCTAAGTGGCTAGAAATGTCCATGGGGCTGGGGACCCTCCTAAGCGGGCGGCTGGGCAAACTCCGGGCTAATGTCGAAGGTAGCCGCACAACACGTTTTCGTGAGTGTCCTTCGACAGGTTCAGGGCACATGGGGGTGCGACGGCGTTGATCGGATGGTAGACGTGACAACTTTCGAGGTGGAGCTCGAGCAAGAAAAGACTGAGAAGATCGCTCAGGTAGCCGCTCGCGGAGCGAGCATTGCCGCCGAGTTCGGTCATGATCCGGACGCTGTACAGGTCTTCCTCGGTCACTACTTTCGGCACGTCGATGCCGTAGACGTCGATGAGCGGAGCGTCGCAAACCTGCTCGGCTTAGTCGAAAGCCACTACCGAGCGGCGATGCATCGGCCCCCATCGCGTGCGGTGATCAGCATTCGTACTCCTAATCAGGCCGAAGACGGCTGGGCCGTGGGTGGCGCGACCGTGGTCCAGATTGTTACCGACGATCGGCCTTTCCTCGTCGACTCGGTGACGATGGAGGTGTTGCGTCAGGGCTGGAGCATCCGGGAAGTATTCCATCCCCAATTCCTGGTACGGCGTGACCTCGAGGGGAACCTGCGCGGCATCGCACGGGCCAGCGAGGCTGAGGATGATCCAACGGTCATACCTGAATCGTGGATGCATCTGGAGATCCTGCCGCCCGCCCACCCGGACGGTCGTGAGTCGCTGCTAGCTGATCTAGAACAGGGGCTGCTAGAGGTCCTGCGGCTGGTGGAGGAGGCAGTCCAGGACTGGCAGAAGATGATCACCAGGTCCGAGGAAACCATTGACATGTTGAAGGACCCGGCAGTGATCAACGGCCACGCTGAGCAGGCTGGCCTGTCGTGCGAGCTGCTCAGCTGGCTCAATGCCAACCACTTCACCTTTCTCGGCTACCGCGAGTACGACGTGCTTAGTGATGACTCCGGCGCCCAGTTCAAGGTTCGTCCCGGGACGGGCCTGGGCATCTTGCGGCCCGACCAAGACCCTCCGGGCACGTTCCATGCGGCACCGCTGGCGGGAGTCGAGCCCGAATTGATGATCATCACCAAGGACAACCAGAAGTCTCGGGTCCACCGTCCGGCCTATCTGGACTACATCGGCTTCCGGATCTTCGATAGGACCGGACGCGTTATAGCTGAGCGACGGTTTCTCGGATTGTTCTCATCTTCGGCGTACTCAGAAACTGTCGCCCGGGTACCGGTCCTTCGGCAGAAGGCCGCTGCTGTCATCGATCTCTCCGGTTATAGCGAACACAGCCATGGCGGCAAGGCGATCATGGATGTCCTGGAGACCTATCCGCGCGACGAGTTATTTCAGACGCCGGTGCCCGAGTTAGCGGTGATCGTGGAAAAGGTCGCTCATCTGAAGGAGCGTCGCCAGGTTCGGATGTTCGTACGGCGTGACCCGTACGGGCGCTTCCTCTCCTGCCTCGTCTATTTGCCGCGAGACCGCTACACCACCTCAGTACGAAGGCGGATGGAGGACATCCTGCTGCGTGCCCTCGGCGGAGCGTCGATCGAGTACACCGCACGGGTCACTGAGTCCGTGCTGGCAAGGCTCCATTTCGTGGTCCGGATACCAGTTGGGCAGGGTATGGGTGATGTCGACGTGCGCTCGCTGGAGCGGGAGCTGACGCTCGCAACCCGCTCTTGGGATGATGAGTTCGCCGACCTGATCGTCGACATGGACAACGCGGACCGATTGGCAGCATTGGTGGGTGCGCTGCCCGAGGGCTACAAAGAGGACTACACCCCCAGCCAGGCCGTCAAGGACCTGAGCGCTCTGATCGCGCTCAAAAGCGAGCATGACATGTCGATGGCGATGTATATCCCGGACCGAACCGACGATGAAGCAGAGCTACGGTTGAAGATCTTCCGGCCCGAGGCGTCCCTCTCCCTGTCGAAGATCTTGCCTCACTTATCGGTGCTGGGCGTCGATGTGATCGACGAGCGGCCCTACGAGCTGGCCATGGGCAATGATCAACGGTCGTTCATTTACGACTTCGGGATCCAGGTGCCGGGTGGCGCCGATGCCGTCCGTAGTCGCTGGACACTCGACGCCCGGCAGCGTTTTATGGAGGCCTTTTCTGCCTCCTACGACGGCGAAAGTGAGTCTGACGGATACAACGCGCTGGTCATGGGGGCAGATCTGGTCTGGCATGACGTCAGTGTGCTGCGGTCCATCGGCCGCTATCTGCGGCAGGTCGGCGTGACCTATAGCCAGTCCTATTTCGCTCAAGCGCTGAGCCAGAACGTCGACGTCGCGCGGCAGCTCCTCCAGCTCTTCCGGACCCGTTTCGATCCCCAGACCGGGCTCGACATCAAGGCTCGGACGGCTGCGAGCAACGAACTTGTCGACAAGATCAAGAAGGCGCTCAACGATGTTGCCAGCCTTGATCATGATCGAATCTTGCGGTCCTTCCTCGCCGTGATCCAGGCGGTGATCCGAACTAACTTCTACGTTGCGAACCGTCAGGCGATCGCTCTGAAGCTGCTGCCGCGGCAGATTCCTGATACGCCAGAGCCGCGCCCCGCATTCGAGATCTTCGTCTACTCACC
>DATDKX010000376.1:0-3416 GCA_036519615.1 Propionibacteriaceae bacterium | reverse complement strand
GATCGCGGGCGAACACCGCGGCACGGAGACAGCGCTGCGCATGTCCGCTGTGCCGCACACACTGCTTCGTAACGGCTGGTACACCGAGAACTACACGGGCCGACTTGATCAGTATCTCGAGACCGGCGAAATTCTTGGTGCGCGACGATCTCGCTCGCCTGCTTGGGCGGCAGCCCACGCCACTTGCCGAGATCTTCCGTGCTGCCCTTGCCGGCCGGTAGGGCGCTACGCGAATTCCCCGAGGCCAGTGCTGGCCGCGATAGTCGGAGCGACTCGTAGGGCGTTCGCGGCGATGGTCAGGGCCGGGTTCAGCGCAGCTGAGGACGGGAAGAAGCTGCTATCGACCACGAATAGGTTGTTGAGGTCATGGCTGCGGCAGTCCCGATCAAGGACGCTGGTGGATGGGTCAGTGCCAGCCACTGCTGTGCCGCACATGTGAGAGTTGGTGGCGATGCCCATGCGTTCGGTGAGCACGACAGGGTAGCCGGCCTTGCGGACCACGCGACTTACCCGCTTGACCAGCTCCTGGTGCGGCGCGAGGTTGTTCGGGGTCCAGTTGATCATGATCTTGTCGCCATCGATGCTGACCCGATTGTCCGACCGTGGCAGGTCCTCGGTGGTGAGATAGATGTCCAGGCTGCGGTCGGTGACGGTCTTCAGTGCCCACGTCGGTGCCCACGGCCGGGCCGCCTTGACCATGGGCGCTTGGAGTTTGCCGAGCATCTGGAGATTGCCGAGTGGGTACGGCGTATCTGGCCCAGCCTCGTACCAATCGTTGAGCCCAAGAGTTTTCTGCCAGGCGGTGTCATTGCGGTGGGCGGGGTTTACCGCCAAAAAGAAGGTGCTGTTGTGAACCATGTAGTTGCGACCAAGCAGCCCTGACGAGTTGCCGAGGCCTCTTGGATGTTGATCACTGACGGAGCGCAATAGCAAGGCTGTTGAGTTGACGGCGCCGCCGGATATGACAAAGGTTTTGGCTTCGATTCTTACGGTCCGTTCGCCGACCTGGGCCTCGGCTGCAGTGACCGTGTGCCCATCGGGGCTAGTGATCAACCGCGCGACGTACGCGCCGAGCAGCAGCCGCACCGTCGATGACTCCAAAGCGGGCCGTACCGCTCGATTCTCGGCGTCGCTCTTGTTGCCGGTCGCCGAGGGAGAACCGTCGGCGGTGGTGTCCGCGCGCCGTTCGATCATCGACGGCAGATGCATGCCATTGGCCATATGGAAGGGGTGCAGGCCTTGCTGACGGAGCCGTACGGCGAATCGCTCGATGGCCGGCTCATGGCTGAGCGGCGGATAGGGATACGGCGTGGAATGTTCCGGCTCGGTTGGGTCCTCTCCGAGTGCGCCGTGCACCTCGAAGAGCTCTTCGGCCTTGGCGTAGTACGGCTCAAGATCGTCGTAGTTGAACAGCCAGGCGCGAGAAACCCCGTCGTGATGGGCCACTTCTTCGAAATCGCTGCGCCGGAAACGTGGCAGGCAGGCGCCGTACATCTTGGTGTTGCCGCCCACCCAGTAATAGATGCCGGGCTGGAAGGGCTGCCCGGTTTTGGCGTCGTACCACGGCTGAGAGGTGACGTAACGCTTCTTGATGAACACGTGATCGGGCTGGCTGTTCTCGGGCTCTCTGGGTAGGAACTGACCGCGTTCGATGATCAGCACATGCAAGCCGCTGTCCTTCAGCGCCCAGGCGAGGGTCCCACCACCCATGCCGGAGCCGATGATCACCACATCCGCACTCAATGTGTCCCGATCAGGTGTGACGAGCGCGCCTTCCCGCAGCGGCGGCAGCGGCGCTATCTGATTCATTGCGGAATGCTCATGGAGTCGAGCAACGCTTGCACTTCATCGCGCTGCGGCATGGCGGCCAAGTCGCCACGGCGCGTGGTGGCCAGTGCGCCGACGGCAGCACCTTGATCAACTCGTTCCTGGAGACTGGCGCCGGAAAGGAAGGCGGCGAGATAGCCGGCGGCAAAGCCGTCACCGGCGCCCACGGTGTCGATCGGAGTAACGGCAAACCGCCGCGACCGAGCAGTCTGACCGTCGGCAGTCCAGGCCCAGGCTCCCTCGGCACCCAGCTTGATCACCACCTCGTGAGCGCCGCCGTCCAGGTACGCCTTGGCAATAGTCTCTGGATCGTCCTGGCCGGTCAGCAGCCCTCCCTCACCGGCACCGGGCATGACCACGCCGGCGCGACCTGCCACGGTGTTGATCACCGTGCGCATCTCCTCCGGATCGGGCCACAGGTTCAACCGCAGGTTCGGGTCGAACGACACACTTACTCCAGCGGCGACGGCGGCCTCCAGCAAGGTGATCGACGCAGCCCGAACGACAGGCGAAATGCCGAGCGGGATCCCGCTCAGGTGCACGTGATCGATGTCCTCGAGAGCCAAGACCTCGGCCGTGAGCAGTGCCTCGGCATGCTGCGCGAAGGCAGTCTGGTGCCGAACCTGCAACACCTCCGGATCACCGCTGGTGCCGCCCGCCTTGAACATCAGGGCGGTCGGGCCACTTGCTCTGCGCACCAGCGGGATGACTCCCAGGTCGGCTATGGCGTCTGCTAGATAGTCGCCGTGCGGATCCTCGCCCAGGACACTTGCCCAAGTAGCGCGGATCCCAAGCCGCGTGAGGCCGACGGCGACATTGAGCTCCGCACCACCGGGAAACCGAGTGAACTGGGTCGCGGTTCGCAGGTTGTCTTCGACGCTGCCGTAGCCGACGAGGGCCTCGCCGAAGGTCAGTGCCGTCGGTGCTGAATTCATGACGGCACTGTCTCCTCGATCAGAGCGCGTACGGCGCGGCAGCGCTCGCGGAGCGTGGCCAGTTCACCGCCCTTCAGAGCATCGCCGAGTAGCGGCCCACCTATGCTGACCGCGACCGCGCCGGCCTTCAACCACTCCCGCGTGGCGTCAAGATCAACACCACCGGACGGTATGGCCTCAAGATCAGGAAGCGGCCCTCGCAAATGCTTGAGGTATGCGGCGCCGACCGTCTCTGCCGGAAAGATCTTGACCGCGGTTGCGCCGGCATCCCACCCGGCGGCGAGCTCCGTTGGAGTAAGGCCGCCCGGAAAGACCGCTACTTGGCGTTCAACGGCCAGTGTGACTACCGGCAGGCTGAGGGTGGGTGTGACCAGGTACTGCGCACCGTCGTCCATGGCTCGCTTAGCCTCGGACTCGGTGCGGACGGTGCCCACACCGACATCGGCGGCGGTCGCATATCGATGGACCAGCTGCGGGAGTGCATCGAACAGGCCGGGAGTGGTGAGGGTCAATTCCAGGCTCAGGATCCCTTCCTCAACCAGCACATCGCAGACCGGGGCAAGGGCAGAGACATGTGAGGCGCGGAGCACCGCGATCACCTTGCTGCTGGTAAGCCGCTCGCTGAGCGGCGGCCGGTTGATCATCGGCGTCATA